>NZ_JBVHVT010000044.1:0-67332 GCF_055564695.1 Streptomyces sp. NPDC029014 | reverse complement strand
CGCTCCCTCAGCCCCGCAAGATCAACCCGCTCAACGCCCACGGTCCTCGCAACTCCCACAGATCGCGGGTGTTGCGAGGACCGTTAGAACCCAAGGTCGGCCGGGGCCCCTTCGCGCGTCCGCCGCCCCGCGCCCGCCGGTCCCACCCGTACGGACGCGGCGGACGTGCGGGGCGGGCGCCGCCGTGCGAGGTTGACGGTGCCTGCCGATCCGGCGCCGGGCACCGGCACGGGCGGCACGGGCACACCCCCACCGGGGTGGATCTCTCGTGCGCCGGCCGCTGGGGCCGGCGGAAAGGCGGGTCCCATGAAGCGGTTCGTTGCCTCCGGCCTGCTGTGTGCAGCCGTCGTGCTCGGCGCATCGGCATGCTCGAACAACGACACGACCCCGCAGGAAGAGGCCACGAAGGCCGCCGCCGAGCTGTGCACCAATCTGGTCCAGCTGAAGTCGGACAGCGCCGCGCTGAAGGCGCTGAATCCGGCGACGGCCACCAAGGACCAGATGCAGAAGGCGTACCAAGCCGTCCAGACGGACTGGAAGAACGTCAAGGAGAGCAAGCAGACGATGAAGTCGGCCGAGCGGGAGGCCGTCCAGTCGGCTGCGGAGAACCTGAAGAAGAGCTACGAGGGCCTGCCCGGCGACACCACGGGCAAGGACGCGCTGACCCAGCTCCAGCCGCAGATCCAGGCGTTGGACATGGCGGTCGGCGAGGCGGCCGACCGGCACAACTGCCGCTGACCGCAGCGGGCCCCGGGGCTGTTCCCGGGGCCCGCGGTGCGCTGCGGGGCTCGGTCCCCGCGGCGCCGTCAGTCGGTGGCGAGCGCGGTCCCCTCGGCCGGTGCGGCCGCCCGAGCGGTCCCGGACGCGGTGGTGGTCCGGAACGTCAGCGCCGCGTAGGCCACAGCGCCGGCCAGTCCGGACAGGACGAAGCTGCAGTCCACGCCGCCGGTCAGGGCGAGCAGCGGCCCCTCGTACAGCGGCGTGGACACGGCGGCCGAGCCCACCAGCGCGCCCAGCGCCCAGGACGCCGTCGCGCGCAGGTTCCACCCGGCGCTGTACCAGTAGACGCCGCCGCGGGAGCGGCGGTTGAACACCTGGAGCGCGTCCGCGTCGTACGCGCCGCGGCAGCGCACGTAACCGATCAGGGTGATCACGGCCCAGGGGGTGCCGATCGCGGTGAGCAGCAGCACGAACGAGGTCATCGCGGACTGCACGTCCCACTCGAAGGAGCCCACGAAGACGAACGCGGTGGCGACGGCGGCGGCCACCAGCGTGGCCGTGGTGCGGGTGGCCCGGGGCACGATCGCGTCGAGGTCGAGGCCCATGGAGTAGAGCATCAGACCGGCGTTGCCGACCGAGCCGGCCGCGGCGGCGGCCAGCAGCGGGACCAGGTACCACAGGGGTGCGGCGGCGACCAGCGGTCCCGCGTAGTCGGCCCCGGCCCGGGCGGCGAGCGCGGTGTACGTGCCGAACAACTGCGGTACGAGCAGGCCGATCAGCAGTCCCAGGCCGGTCGCCCGCAGGACCGTGCGGGGGCTGTGGGTGCGCGGGGAGATGTAGCGGGTGTAGTCGCCGAGCAGGGTGATGAAGGCGACGGGGCCGCTGAGCCCGGCGGCAACGGCGGCGAGCAGCCAGGTCGGCCAGAAGGAGCCGAGCAGGTAGGCGGTGTCCGGGGGTGCGGCGGTGGTGAACCCGGGGGCGTACGCGTACACGCCGACGGCCAGCAGGCCCACCATGCCGATGGACAGCAGCTTGCTCATGCGCAGCAGCAGCCGGTAGCCGAAGACGGCCCCGACCACGGTGAACGCGGCGAGCAGCCCGTACATCACGGCCCGGGTGGGGCCGGTGTCCGGGAGCCCGGTGAGCCGGGACAGGGTGCCGGCCATCACGTCCCCGCCGATCCACAGGGTCAGGGCGGTGTAGCCGAGGGCGAGGAGCAGGCCGACGACCGAGCCGACGAGCCGTCCGCGGACGCCGAACTGGGCGCCGCTGGAGGTGGACAGGTTGGTGGCGGTCCGCAGGGAGACCAGGGCCAGCGGCGCGGTGAAGGCGATTCCCACGAGCGTGCCGGTCACGATGGCGGTGACCGAGGGCCACAGGCCCAGTCCGAAGGACGGGGGCAGCCAGCCGAAGACGATCACGCCGAGGCAGAGGTTGGATCCGAGCAGGATCGAGACGAGGTCACGGGGACCGCTCGTGCGCTCTTCCTCGGGGATGGTGTCGACTCCGCGCTGTTCGATTGGCATGGGGACTCCCTTGCAGGGCGGCGGGACGGCGCAGCAATGGATGCATCAATGTTTGAGCGACACTCAATGTGGACCAGGCCCTGCTCCCAGGTCAATGATTCCCTGAGCGGAAGTGAAGAGTTAGAGTGATGCTCTAATCCGTTGACCCGAGAGGTGGTGGATCGTCGTGCGGCTGACCCCTACGGAGCGCGACCGGCTGCTGCTGCGCAGCGCCGCGGAACTGGCCAGGGCCCGGCGGGCCCGCGGCCTGCGGCTCAACGTCCCGGAGGCGACCGCCCTGATCGCCGACACGGTCTGCGAGGCCGCGCGCGACGGCAAGAGGCTGGCGGAGGCCATCGAGGAGGCCCGCAGCCTCCTCGGCCCGGACGACGTCCTGCCCGGCGTGGCGGACGTGGTCACCGAGGTGCACGTGGAGGCCGTCTTCGACGACGGCTCCCGGCTCGCGGTGGTCCCCGCGCCCGTCCGGGGCGCGGTCCCGCTCGGCGACGACGCCCCCGGAGCGGTCGTGCCGGGCCCCGGCGCCCCGCAGCCGGAGCCCGAGGTCCGCCTGCACGTGCGCAACACGGCCCCCGTGCCGGTGAGCGTGACCTCGCACTTCCACTTCTTCGAGGCCAACCCGCGCCTCGACTTCGACCGCGCCGCCGCCTACGGCATGCGCCTGTGCGTCCCCGCGGGCTCGTCCGTGCGGTTCGACCCGCACGGAGAGGGCGAGGTCGGCCTCGTCCCCATCGGTGGCGACCGCGTCGCGATCGGGTTCGCCGGGCTGGTCGACGGCCCGCTGGACGCCCCCGGCGCCAAGGAGCAGGCGCTGGCCCGCGCCGCCGCCTGCGGGTACCTCGGCGCCGCAGGGGGCACCGCCGCCCGCACCGAAGGAGAGCAGGAGTGAGCAGGCAGACCAGGCACAGCGACCACTGCGCGCCGGGCAGCCGGCACGTCGACCCGCACGAGTACGCCGCCGTCTTCGGCCCCCGCGCCGGGGACCGGGTCCGGCTCGGCGACTGCGGGCTCACCGTGCGCGTCGAGTCCGACGCGCAGAAGCCGGGCGACGAGTTCCTGGCCGGCTTCGGCAAGACCGCCCGCGACGGCCTGCACCTCAAGGCGGCCGCCGTCCGGGAGACCTGCGACGTCGTCATCAGCAACGTGCTGGTCATCGACGCCGTCCTCGGTATCCGCAAGGTGTCGATCGGCATCCGCGAGGGCCGCATCCACGCGATCGGCCGGGCCGGCAACCCCGACACCCTCGACGGCGTGGACGTCGTCGTCGGCACCGGCACGAGCATCGTCTCCGGCGAGGGGCTGATCGCCACGGCCGGCGCCGTGGACACCCACGTCCACCTCCTCTCGCCCCGGATCATGGAGGCCTCGCTCGCCGCCGGCGTCACCACCGTCATCGGCCAGGAGTTCGGCCCCGTGTGGGGTGTCGGCGTCAACTCGCCGTGGGCGCTGAAGCACGCCTTCAACGCCTTCGACGCCTGGCCCGTCAACATCGGCTTCCTGGCCCGCGGCTCCTCCTCGGACACCGCACCCCTCGTCGAGGCCCTCGCCGAGGGCGGCGCCAGCGGTTTCAAGGTCCACGAGGACATGGGCGCCCACACCCGGGCCCTGGACACGGCGCTGAGGGTGGCCGAGGAGCACGACGTGCAGGTCGCCCTGCACTCGGACGGCCTCAACGAGTGCCTCTCCGTCGAGGACACCCTGCGCGTGCTGGAGGGGCGCACCATCCACGCCTTCCACATCGAGGGCTGCGGCGGCGGGCACGTCCCGAACGTCCTGAAGATGGCGGGCGTGCCGAACGTCATCGGCTCCTCCACCAACCCCACCCTGCCCTTCGGCCGGGACGCGGTCGCCGAGCACTACGGCATGATCGTCTCGGTCCACGACCTCAAGCCCGACCTGCCCGGCGACGCCGCCATGGCCCGGGACCGGATCCGGGCCGGCACCATGGGCGCCGAGGACGTCCTGCACGACCTGGGCGCCATCGGCATCACCTCCTCCGACGCCCAGGGCATGGGCCGCGCCGGCGAGACCGTCCGCCGCACCTTCGCCATGGCCGCCAAGATGAAGGCCGAACTCGGCCCGCTCGAAGGCGACGGCGAGGGCGACGACAACGCGCGGGTCCTGCGCTACATGGCCAAGCTGACGATCAACCCGGCCATCGCCCACGGCCTGGCCCACGAGATCGGCTCGATCGAGGTCGGCAAGCTCGCCGACATCGTGCTGTGGCGCCCGGCGTTCTTCGGCGCCAAGCCGCAACTGGTCCTCAAGTCCGGCTTCCCCGCGTACGGGGTCACCGGCGACCCGAACGCCGCCACCGACACCTGCGAACCGCTCGTCCTCGGCCCGCAGTTCGGCTCGTACGGGGCGACCGCCGCCGACATCTCCGTCGCCTTCGTCTCGGCGGCCGCCGCGGCCCTCGGCGGCGACGCCATGCCCACCCGCCGCCGGCGCGTCGCCGTGCGCGGCACCCGCGGCATCGGCCCCGCCGACCTCCTCCTCAACTCCCGGACGGGCGCGGTCGACGTGGACGCGCACAGCGGGCTCGTCACCCTCGACGGGGACCCGCTGCGTTCCGAAGCGGCCGAATCGGTCCCGCTCAACCGCCTGTACTTCCTGTAACCCGGCCCAGCCCCAAGGACCCACACCATGACGACCACACCCGCCGCCGACGGCTTCCGGATGCCCGCCGAGTGGACCGCCCACGAGCGGACCTGGATGGCCTGGCCGAGTCCCAACCCGACCTTCACCGACGAGCGGGAGCTCGCCGAGGCCCGCGAGGCCTGGGGCGCCGTCGCCCGCGCCGTGCGCGCGTACGAGCCCGTCACCCTCGTGGTGTCCCCGGGTGACGCGGAGGGCGCCCGCGCGATCGCCGGCGCCGGCGGGGGCCACGAGCTCACCGTCGTCGAGCGCGAACTCGACGACGCCTGGATGCGCGACACCGGCCCCACCTTCGTCGTCGGCGACCGCGGCGGGCTCGCGGCCGTCGACTGGACCTTCAACGGCTGGGGCGCCCAGGAGTGGGCCCGCTGGGAGCACGACTCCAAGATCGCCCGGCACGTGTCGGACCTCGTCGGCACCCGCACCTTCAGCACCCCCCTGGTCAACGAGGGCGGCGCCATCCACGTGGACGGCGAGGGCACCGTGCTGCTCACCGACACCGTCCAGCTCGGCCCGGGCCGCAACCCCGGCTGGACCCGCGAGCAGGTCGAGGCCGAGGTCCACGCCCACCTCGGCACCACCAAGGCGATCTGGCTGCCGTACGGCCTGGCCGGCGACTACGGCACCTACGGCACCCAGGGCCACGTCGACATCGTGGCCGCCTTCGCCCGGCCGGGCGTGGTGATGGTGCACACCCAGCCCGACCCCGCCCACCCGGACCACGAGCGCTGCAAGACGATCGCCGCCCTCCTGCGCGCGGCCACCGACGCCCGCGGCCGGCGGCTGGAGGTCGTGGAGATCCCGGCGCCGACGGTGCTGGAGGAGGACGGGCAGTGGGTCGACTACTCCTACATCAACCACTACCTGTGCAACGGCGGCGTCGTGCTGTGCTCCTTCGACGACCCGCGCGACGAGGAGGCCGCCGACATCTTCCGCGGCCTGTTCCCGGAGCGGACCGTCACCCTCGTCGACGCACGTACGATTTTCGCCGGGGGCGGCGGTATCCACTGCATCACCCAGCAGCAGCCGAAGGTCTGACTCTGACCTGCTGACATGCGGGTTTCACCTGCAGGGATGGCAATTTGATCTAGCGGTTCCTAGCGGTAGCTAGCAGATCCGTGCGGTTCCTTGCCGTGATCAACTCCCATCCGTCTCCCACGGGGGCTGGTGGAGTCGAACAAGCCGAAGCCGGAGTGCTCACCTTGGGGGGTTGAATGCACTCCGGCTTCGGCGCTCAAGGGTGTCCCGCCAGCCAGCCGCCAAGGGGGTACCGCAGCTGGCCGGCGGGCATCTCCGGGGTCGATGAACTCTTCCTGTCGACCGATCGGTAAGGGGTCAAAAGCGGCTAGGTAGCTGCTGACTTACGATGATCTTCGGTTCAGTTTTTGTAGGTGCTCGCCTCAGAACAGCCAGACTGGATCCTCGACTCCCGCCGCCAAGTGGGGCTGCGAATTCGAGACGCGCGAGTCGATGCGGAAATGACTCAGGAAGAGCTGGCGCACAGCGCGGGCGTCGATAGGTCGACGGTGCAGCGGGCAGAGTTGGCCCAGAATGATCTCAAGCTCAGCCACCTCCTCCGCATTGCTGCAGCGCTTCGTCTTCCAGCCAGGGATCTACTTCCGTAACCCGCGAGAGGGCCGGTTTCGGTCACCAGGCGGGTGCCCTCATCCTGCCTGGCATATGCAGCTAGCGGAAGGTGTGGCGCGCATTTATGCACACGCTGGGTTCACACCCCGTGCGAATCCGTAACATTTGCCAGTCCCGTCCCGCGCGTTGACCCCTGTCACGTGGAACTTATGACCGAAACCTTGACCAGTCAACCGTTCGATTACTGGCCAGTTCCCGCCCCTCCCGGCCGCCGCTGGGAGGGGCGGGGGTCTAGGGGCGGCCGGCGTCCCGGAGTCCGCCGCGGAGAGCCCTGACGGCGCGGGCCAGGGCGCGGCTGTAGCTCCAGTTCGCGAAGCCGGCGGTTGCCCCCGTCGGGCCGGTGGCCACCAGCTGCGTCCAGTCCCGGACGGCGCCGGCGAGGCGGGCCTGCTCGACCTCGTCAAGCTCCCGGATCGCCGCGAGGGCAGCGGCCCCGTGGGTGAGGAGCTGGTCGGTGAGCTGGGCGACCTCGGTCTCGGACGGCATGCGCCCGTAGGGGACGAGGGCCTGCGCGATGACGGCTTCGGGCTGGGCTGGTGCTGCGGGGGAGGTGGGCTGGCTGGTCACAGGTGTGCTCCATGCCTCGGCGGCGGGTGGTGGAGATCAGCGTGGCCGGTAAGAGGACGCATGGCGAGGACTTCGAGCGGCCTTCTTCCTGCCGTAAAGCGGACGTTTCTGCGCCCGTGAGGGTGATTCGTGGCCTGGTAGCGGACCGGCTGCCAGACTGGCCACCGCCCCTACACACCATGGAGGTTGGGATGTCCCGACCGCTAGGCAACACGCGCCTCAGGGCCGCCCGGCAGGCCGCGGGCTACCGCTCCCAGCAGGAGCTCGCCGACGCCTTGGCCGCCCGCCGCTTGGGCGTGAGCGCCCGTCAGGTCCGCCGCTGGGAGTCGGACAATCCGCCGCTCCCGCACCCCGACTGTCAGCGGGTTCTCGTCGAGCTCCTCGGCGTGACCAGCATCGAAGACCTGGGCTTCCCGTCGCCTGCGCCGAGCGTGGATGCAGGCCGGGTTCTGCGGACGCCGCCGGTGGCGCCGCTGACGGTTCCGAACGCGGCCCAGCCGGCAAGCGCGGCGTCGGCCTTCGCGGCGGGTACACGGGCGCACCGCCGTCTGTACTGGACGGTGGCCCCCGCCACCCTGCACCCGGCGGTGGCTGCGCACGCCACGCTCGGTGCGGCCCTGCTGCCCGCGACGTCCGGCGTCATCCGCAGGACGGTCGCGGCTGCGCTTGCCGAGTCGTGGCTGCTTGCCGGCCGCATCGAGTTCTTCGACCTGACCGAGCCGGCCCGCGCCCGGGACACGTGGCTGCGTGCCCTGCAGGCGGCTGGCGACGCCGACGACCCCCTGCTCGGTGCCGCGATCCTCGCGCACACCGCTTTCGTGCCCGGATGGGCGGGCGACCGGGACGGGGCCGCGGAGCGGATAAGGATGGCCCGGACCTCGGCCCGCCGTGGTCCTGCCTCGCCGGAGTTGCTGGCGTGGCTGGACGCGGTCGAGGCGGAATGCGAGACCCGATGCGGGTCGACGAGGACGGCGCTGAATCTGATTGCTCACGCCGAGGACGTGCTGGCAGCCGGTGGTGACGAGCGGAGCCCCGAGTGGTTGGACTGGTTCAGCCCGGCCCGCCTGGCGGCCTTCAAGGGGAACACTCAGCTGCGGGCGGGTCATGTGCCGCAGGCCCGGGAGACCCTGCTTGGCGTCCTCGACGCCCTGCCGCCTGACGCCGACAAGCAGAAGACCGTCGTGCTCGGCGACTTGGCCGCGGTAGAGGTGGCGGCCGGCCGGCCCGAGGCGGCGTGCGAGTATGCGGTCCGCGCCCTCGACCTGCTGGAGACGCACTGGTACGCCACTGGCATGGAGCGGGTGCGTGAGGTGCGGCGGGAGCTCGCCCCTTGGGAGGGCGAGCCCTGCGTCCGCGGCCTGGATGACCGGCTGTACAGCTGGGGTGCGATGCTCAGCGCTCTCGCGAATTGAACTCGGCGATCAGGCCGGGGAGCTCGAGGAGGCTGTCGACACGGAAGGTCGGCAGCTTCTTCGCTTCCTCGGTGTCCCACTGGATGGAGGCCCAGGGGCCGCGGCGGATGAGCGCGGTGTGCATGCCGGCCTGCTGGCCGGGGCGGAGGTCGTTGTCGACGCGGTCGCCGACGTAGAGGATCGCGTCCACGTTGTAAGGCACGACGGCGGCGACACGCTCGAAGAACTCAAGGTCCGGCTTGCTGGCGCCCCAGTCGTCCGAGGTGCCGATCAGGTCGACGTCACCGGTGAAGAGGTCGCGGAGCAGCCCGCCAGCCCTGACCGTCTGATTGCCGGCGATGCCCAGCCAAAGGCCGTCAGCGCGCAGCCTGGCCAGGGCGGGGCGCACGTCGGGGTAGAGATCTTCCTCGCCGAACCACTCAGGCTTCCCGGCAGCGGCGCGCGCTTCCCGCTCGGCGGTCAGGTCGAAGCCGGGCTTGAAGGGCTGGAACACTTCGCGGTAGTCGCGGCCCTGGGCGATGACGGCGCCGAACATCGCGGCGAAGGTGTGGCGGGGGACGCCGAGCCAGTCGGCCCAAGTCCCGTACTCGCGGGTCTCGTCTACCAGGCACTCACCGACGTCGAAAACCACTGCTCGAATCATGGGATCACCTTATGGGCGGACCCTGCCCTCGTGTCGGTCCTCGCCGCTAGTCTGTTCGGCGTGACGATCACGGCCGAGGAGATCAACGACGCGATCCGCGAGCTGTGGGCGGATGGCCGGCTGCGGCCGGAGGACGAGGAGCTGTACCTGCGGCTGCTGGTCGCCTGGGCTGCGGCGATGCGCGACGAGGTCCGGCCGGCCGCCTAGGATCGTCGGGTGGCTATCGAACTCACCGACGACCTGATCCGCCTGCAGACCGCCTCGGACGAGGCCTGGGCCGACGTCCTGAAGGGCGGCGGCGAGGCGGCCTACGCGGTGTGGCGGGAGCGGGCCGCGGAGGTGCAGGCCGCGGTCACCGAGTACGCGAACGCCGTCGGGGAGCCGCGGAACAAGGTCGAGGCCGCCTTGAAGAAGGCCGTCCGGCACCCGGACGGCGGGGAGTCGTAGGGGCCGGGCCGGGGTTCTACCCCTCCCGGGCGCACGGGTTCGCGCGGCCCGACCCACGCAGACGGTGCGCGACCGTCTGGTACGCCTGCCCGTATCAGGGGCTCAGCCACACAGTAGCGAGTGCGAGCGCGGGCTGACAGCGCTCCGCCCGCCGGGCACGCAACCGGCGGGCGAGCGGGGTCCGAGTAGCAGCGGCAGCCAGCACGCTCATCGCTCGGATGTGATGTGTTCATGTTCCCATTCCGGTGTGACAGCGGGAAGACCTCCGACGCGGCGGGCGCTCGTCGTGGGCGTGCAGGCCTGCTCGTACTGCCGGCCGGACACTGAGCTGGGCATTCTCGGCTGACGTCAACTCGCCTGTCACTCTTTCGGGTTACCCCTCTTGCCACAATGCCTCACGGTGAGGCATTGTGGGGATGTCGCAAGGGAGAGGGGAACCCAATGAACACCACTGCCGCCGCCACTAAGGCCAAGGTCACCGTCGCCACCATCCGCAACTGGTGCCGCATCGGAGCCGTCGCTGCCATCAAGAACGCCGGCAAGTGGACCATCGACGCCACCTCCCTCGCCCGCCGCATCGCCATCGGCGCCCGCAAGGCCAAGCCGTTCGCCCTCACCGCCGAGCACTGCATCAAGCTCGGCGGCCGCCGCTGGCAGAAGGGCGACATGGACCGCGTCTACATCAACAACTGGCTGGACTTCGCCGAGGGAGTCGACATCGACTTCTACGGCACCGGCAACGTCTCCGGCTTCTCCATCGACGGCGACGACGTTGCCAACGGCCGAGCCGGGGCCGTCTTGTACGCGATCGACAAGGTGTACTTCAACGTCCCGGACGGGCGCCTCTACTTCAAGCACGACGGCGCCAACTACATCGAGATCCGTTTCCGTGACGGCCAGCGCGGCTGGATCAACCTGCTCGACCGCATCAGCCGCGGCATCCGCACCGCCGCGGCCACCCTGTAACCACATCCGCCTCACCGTGAGGCAGACTCATCCCATCGCACCCACAGAGGAGCACCCCATGACCGCGCCCACCCACTTCACCGCCTGGCTCGTCAACACCGCCTCGTGCCTCGACCAGCCCAACATGGACATCACGATCCACGAGGACCACTGCATCGGAGACCCCGAGGACGACACCGCGTGGGCGATGGACACCAGCAAGGACCAGTCCTTCTACGCCATCACCAACGTCGACGCCCGCGAGGGCGACATCAGCGACGCGCAGCGCGAAGCCGAGGCGCTGATGCTGGCCGACGGCTGGCACCGGGTCAGCCGCTGGGAGGCCGTGGACGTGGCCTACATCGCCACCGTCGAACGGTGGTAGCACACGAACTAACCACCGCCCCGTCCGGACCTCCGGGCGGGGCGGTCGCGGAAGGAACCCCCATGGACGACGACACCGAGCTGTGGACCATCGACCAAGTCGCCGAGTACTTCGGCTACTCGGGCAAGTCGGCCACAGGATCGGCCCGCAAGACGCTGCACCGACTCGGCGTAGAAGCCGTCGGCAGAGAACCCGGACGGGCTGGCCGAAGCCTGTACCGGCGGGTCGACGTCGAAGCCGCGCAGGCCGCCCGCCGAGGCCGCGGCAACTGGCGGCCCGCCGCCGATGAAACGGAGGCATCGTGACTATCCGCCCCGCCGATCTCCCTAGGCTTCGGCGCCAGTTCCTCGCGCACCTCTCTGACCCCCAATCCCCCTTACAGACCCTGCGGGCGCAGATGGGCGACGACATGGCGTGGGGGCTGGACGCGCTGGGCTCGCATCTTCAGGAAGCGAGCATGTACTGGGTAGCCCCCGAGATGGCGGCCCTGGCCGTGTCCGCCGGCTCCCAGCTGGCGGCCGCCCGCTGGGCCACCGCCGACCGGCCCTCACCCTCCGGCTTCCTGTGGTGGGCGGACGGCATCGGCAGCATGGAATCCAGCGGGGTCCACATCCCCGTCGAGGGCTGCGTGTGGGGGCCCTACCGGGACGGGATGATGCTCTGGCTGCTCATGTCCCGCACGCGGCTGGCCGCCGAGATCAAGAGCCGCAACAAGATGGAGCTCGTCGAGGAGCGGATGCCCCCGCTGGTGCCCGTGTACGGGGAGCTGCTGCCCGTTACTGCGGAGCCCGTGTCGATGGCGGACCTCGGCGGCCTGCCCATCCCCATCGTGTCCGCGCTTGCCGCGGCGTGGCTGCTGATGCAGCAGCCGACACTGATCGAGCGCACCAAGGAACGGCCGACCGGCTCGGAGCGGCGAAGCCTCGCCCGGGCAGGCGTCAGCAACCCGGACGTGACCGTCACCACCCTGCGCCGCCAGTACACGCCGAACGGGCATACCCCCGATGAAGGCAGCGACCTCACCGGCCGCCGATACCGGCACCGGTGGGTCGTGTCCGGGCACTGGCGAGCCCAGGCCCACGGCCCCGGCCGGTCGCTGCGGCGCCACACGTGGATCCCCGCCTTCGTGAAGGGGCCGGATGGTGCACCGATGCTGAGCACGGAGAAGGTCAACGTGTGGCGCCGATGACTGCCCCGCTCCTCGCCGACGCAGGTTTCCGGTTCTGCTTGCACCGTGAAGCGCGCGGTGAGTAGCGTTGGCCATATCGCCTTCTGTGGGGCGAGGTTGGGCCCGCTGGAGCTTTCTGAGGGCGTGGCGGACTCGATCGATAAGCAGGCTGAGTGCCCGCCTCTGTTATAGGCTTAGGCGGGCACTCAGTCGTTGCCGGACGGGGCACGGGCAGGCGTCAGGGTTTGATCGGCCTGGGCTGGCGACGGCGATTGCCGATGTGCTTCAGCAGCCAGGCCGCCGCCTCCGCTCTCTCGCACTCGAGGTCGCAGAACGGTTCGCAGTTCTCGCCCTCGCTCCAGACCAGCCTCGGGTCGCGGCCCTTCAGCGACATCCCACAAAACGTGCACTCCATCATGCGCTCCTCGGTGGCTGGTGTCTCCGCCGAAGACGGACGACGTAACTCTGAGCAGCGCATAACGTTCCCTTAGGTCCTGGTCAGAGCCCGATACCTTCGGATGCGGCGTCGGTCCAGGCGTCTGCCTCCTGGATGTAGCCCCAGAAGACCGGGCTGTTGGCGGCATGCCCGGACTGGGCGCGGATCTTCTCCTCACGCTTGCCAGCCTTGCGGGCGGTGGTGATGAATCCGGACCGCATGGAGTGTCCGGTCAGGCGTACCGCGATCCCGGCTCGTTCGGCGCTGCGGGCGATGATCTCTCGGCACCCCGCCGCAGACAGTGCTCCCGTGCCGAGGGCACCGTGGACGCTGATCGGTACGAATGCGGGGCCAGCTGTGATGCCGGCGGCGGCCCGCCAGGTGAGCCAGGCCCGGACTGGGCAGGTGTCGGGGTTGCGGCCGTAAGCAACGACGACGTCTCGGGCGGGCCGGCCCTTGACGCTGGGGACGTGGACGTCGAGCCCTTGGCTGACGTGGGTGATGCCGTCGGCGCGGAGGGCGGCGACCTCGGCGGATCGGCCGGCGATCCCGAACGCCATGAGCCAGAGCGCGCGGTCGCGGATCCCCGCGAGGCTGGCCGGTGCGGCGGCGTGCATCCGCTGCAGCTGCTCGGGCGTGACGGCGGCGGCCTTACCCCGGCCACGGGCCAGGCGCTCGGGGTCGGCCTTCATCGGCTTCCATGCCTGGCGTGCCGCCTCGGTCGCCTGCTTGGGGACTTCGACGCCCTGGGCGCGCGCGGTGACGGTGACGCCGGTAATCCGCCGGTCGATGCTGTTCGGTGCGGCCAGCTTGACCGTGTCGAGCCAGACCACGAAGCCGACCAGCGTGCCCTTGGTGACGGCGGTCAGCGGAAGCCGGTGGCCGGTGCGTTCGGCGAGCCAGTCGTGGAACTCCTCCCACAGCCGCCAGTCGTTGGCGTACCCGCGTTTAGTGTTCTCGGGGCGGATGGCGTCGAGGTGTTCCTCGGCGGCCTGTTCCATGGCTGCGAGGACGGCGAGCGTCGCCGGGTCATAGGCGGCTGGGGTGGCGCCCTGGTGCGGGACGAGGTCGCTCACGCGGCTGCCCTCTTGTCTGCTGGCCACGACCAGCCCATTCGCGCCCGGTGGTTCTCCCCATCATGTCCGGCGGGCAGGTTGCAGGGGCGCGGCTCGTACAGCGAGGACACCTGGTCGGGCGGCCCGCCGACGCTGCCGCACTCCACCTCGCCAGGGGAGGCGAAGTCGTGGAACCAGTCCATGTGGAGGACGGCCGTGGACTGCTGCTCGTAGCACTCGTGGGTGGCGCAGCCCCCGCACAGCTCGCACTCCACGCACTCGTCGATGCGCCACGGGCCGAGCTGGAGCAGGCACGGAGAGTCGAAGGCGGAGTCCCACATCTTCTGGTCGTCGGTCATGTCGCGTCCTCCAGTTGCTCCCAGAGCCATGGGGTGTGTGTGGTGTGGCGGCGTTCTCGGCCGCAGGGCTTGCAGTGCGACGGCCAGATCCGCTGCGGGGTGAACGTGTGCAGCGGGAGCCGCCAGTGCCCTTCGGCCTGGAGGTGGTCGCCTCGGTGCTGGCCGCAGCGGTCGCAGATCCAGTAGCCGTCCGATCCGTCGGGGCGTACCGGTCCCTCGCGGAACCAGTGGTCAGTGATCAGCGGCGGTCGGGCGGTCACGCCGCCTTCCTTGGGTCGATGCACGCGGCGGCGTCGCGGGTTCCGTCGTCCCAGCCGTTGTAGTAGGCGGCCATCACCTGGTCCTCGGCCTTGCCCTGCTCCAACTCCTCTGCCCAAGCGCGAATGCGCTCGGAGAGTCCGTGGGCGTAGTCGTCGAGAACTGCATTAGCGCGAGCGGTGCTCAGCCCCGCCTGACAGAGGTACGCGATGAGTCGTGCACGGGAGTCGTCGGCCATGCCCAATTGTACCAATTCTGGACGTCGATATGGCATCTTATCGCCGGTCCAGCGGCGGGAGTTGGGGCACAACAAAGCGCCCCGCTGCGGCGGCAGCGGGGCGTGTCACACTCCAGTTCGGTTGTACTCGTCGACCGCGTCCGGCGGCGCCGGGGGCTCGATCCCGTGGGATCTCATTTGCCTGGTCAACTGGGAGACGTAGCTGCTGAAGGAACGCACCAGCACCTTGAGCCGGTGCAGTTCTCCGCGGAGGCTGCCGTTCTCCTCATCGACCCGTTTCACGGAGGCCTGCAGTACGGCAAGGCTCGCCTCCTGTTGGGCGGGCGCGGCAGCCGCACGGGCCGCCGCTTCGTTGGCCCGCGCGATGGCCTCCTGTGCGTTCGCGGTGACCTGTGCTGCTCTGACGGTAGCGCGGGCGACGAACCAGCCGCCGCCCCCGAGCACGCTGCCGCTCGCCGTCACCACGGCCGCCCATTCCGCGATGTTCATCCGCCCTCAACTTTCCGGGCCGCGCGGGGAGCGGGTACCGAGTACTCGGGCACCGTCGAGGCCCACAGGATCACCCCCACGTGGGAGGTGAGGTACCAGACGGCGACCCATGCGCCGCGTGAGTAGTCGCCGCTGATGACAGCGGCGAGGTATGCGATCGCCCACACGGCCGGCGGTACCAGTGCGGCGATGAATCCCCAGCCGTCGCGCCCTACCCGGAGGAACGCGCTGACGGTGGTAGCAAGGCCGGCCAGGATCCACAGCCAAGCCCAGTGCTGGATAGAGCACCAGCGGGTGAGTAGCTGTAGGCCCTGCGTGCTGGGCGGGTCCATGATGAAGGACACACCCCAGCACGTCTTGCCGATGCCCAGGACGAGAAGGAAGGGGCCGCGGCGGCCCAGCAGCTTGCGGCACCGCCGGACCACGCGGCACCACATCTAGACGCTCCGGGGCGTGGAGGGACTGTAGGGACTGGACTGCTCGAGTGCGGTCGTGGCCACGGGCGCAGTGATCTGCGTCCGCTCCCACAGGGCGAGGAGCGCGGCGACCGTGGCCATGATGGTGGCTTGCTTCTCCGCGGTCCAGTCGAGGCCGAAGCCGGCGAAGAGTGCGAGCGCGGCCTGGGCCAGCTGCACGACCGCGGCGCCGACTGCGCCGTCCTTCGCGACGGAAGCCAGCCATACGCCGACGGCGGCGGCGAGGGCGGCGTTGATGAGGGCCTGCTGGGAGTCGCTCACGTTGAGCCCGAAGGCTGCGGCCAGCTTGAGGGTGGCCGCGGCGAATCCGAGCAGGAGCGCGGGTTCGCGTCCGAGGATCTTCATGTGCTGTCCTCTCAGCCTCGGAGGGCGGCGTCGTAGGCGTGGAGTTGGTTGTACTGCGCGTCCCCGTCCGCGGTCCCGGGGATCCAGTAGTCGATCTCCGGGAAGTCCCAGAGGGTGTACTCGGCGGCGGTGATGCGGCGGCTGTAGCCGGACGGCCAGATGCCGAAAACCGCCTTGCCGTCGCCCTGCTCGGGCTGGCCCTTGACGAGGATCAGGCCCTCGGGCTTCGGGAACGCGGGCGCGGGCGGGGTGGTGGGAGGCGTGGTCACGGTCAGACTCCGATCGCTCGGTAGGCGCCCGGCCGGCGGCGCCGACTGGGAGTAGGGGTGGGGTTGGTGGGCGTCGTGGGGGTCGTCGGCGGCTGGGCGCCGTTGGCGCGAGCCACGATCGCAGGGAAGATGATCTCCTTGAACTGCCGGACGCGCGCATCACCCGGGCACGCGGTTCCGCTGACTGCCCAGTCGGCGTGGAGACGGTGGTAGCCGTAGCCCGGGTCGGAGGCGGTGCGGCAGACCCGGAGCGGCAGGCCGTGCCGCTGGTGCATCCACACGCCGAGTCGGATCAGGGTCTCGACCTGAGCGGCGGTCCAAGGATCGCTGTGGTCGCCGTTGGATGCCGACTCGACCGACACCGCGCCCGTCCCGTCGGCGCGCCGGTTGGCGAGGTAGTTGGCGTCGGCTCTGGTCTGAGTGCCGATGTACTGGGCGAGGCTGCCGTCGAAGGACAGGCCGAAATGACAGTCCAAGTTGGTGCTGTCACGCCAGTACGCATACAGACGCTCCTTCGTCCACGGGGCGCCGATGGAGTGGAAGATCAGCTGGGTCGGCACGATGGCCGGCTGGCTGTCTGACTCGGGCTGGAGCTCCATCTTGACGGCTCCGGGGTACCAGGCCATGCGGCCCTCCTTACTGCTCGGGCCTCAGACTGGCGAGCCAGTCGAGGTGGTCGATGGCCTGCTGAACGCACTCCTCGACGGCCTGCTGGACCACGCTCGGATTGGGGGTCCAGGTGCCGCCGGCATAGGCGGGCTTGGACACCATGCCGAGCGTGTACGCGGTCCAGTCGGTGGGGTGCATGACGACGATCTGCGCGCCGACGGTGGGGGTATCGCGCTGGCCGGGCGAGGCGTCAGCCACCCAGACGTCGACGCTGAAGCCCTGCTCGATGACGGGCTCGCGGGCGCGGCCGGCATAGTCGAGGGCGATGCCCCACGGCTCGGACGGATCGATCTCCACGGGGGCTCTCCTACGGTGATGAGCGGGACCACAGGCCGAAGCAGCTGACGGTGCAGGTGCCGGCGCCGGACGTCCGCTGGACTTGGATGTACAGGGAGCCGTCGTCTCCGTGGGCGAGGCCGTGCGCGATGGGGTCGACGGTGAAAGAGGCGCTGACCTCGGTGCCGGCGGTCGCGGTGGTGGTCGAGCCGAGCTGGACGATGGTCCCGGCGACGTCGAGGACGAGGCGGGCCTGGGCGACGGTGCTGGCTGGGGCGGCAACGGAGTACTCGGCGAGGATCACCGGCTGCTGGACCTGCCACGTGCCGCGGTACATCGTCGTCCACGAGGCGGCCGTGAAAGTGAGCGCGGGCGCCATGGGGATCGGCAGCCACGGCCGGCCGAGGCCCCAGGTGTCGGCGTCCTCGGCGAGGATCTCGCTGCCGGACCGGTCGTACCAGGCCCAGGTGCTGCCGAGGGTGGCCGCGCTGGTGCCGTCCGATCGTCGCAGCCGCGGTACGAGGCTGGCGGCCCGCTCGGCCAGTTCGCGGCGCAGGCCGGCGAGTGTGCGGCCCAGGTCGGACGGCTGGGTGGGGAAGTGGTCCTGGCGGCGCATCAGTCCTCCAGGAGGATCGGCGTCAGCTTGTCGGCGGCTGCGTCGAGTTCCCAGCCCCAGGCCCGCGCGGTGACGAGGATCCCGGCCGGGTGTCGCGGCGACGTGCCGGGCGCGACGGCGAGGGTGATGGAGTCGCCGAGCGCCCAGTCCGTCCCCAGCCGCGGGGCGGCCGAGGCGGCAGCCTGCAGCGTCCAGGCCCGGGAGCCGGTCCGCATCAGAGCGAGGCTCTGGGCGGCGTGCGCGTCGAGCTGGACCACGTCGCTGATGCCGGCGCCGGGGCTGTAGCGGTACTCCCATAGGCACCAGCCGGCGGCGATCAGATCGTCGGCGGTGTGGACCGCGCTGGACGTGCGACCGCCGCCCTGGGTGTCACCGCGGGCGATGACCTGCGTGGCGCCGCGACCGCGCTCGTAGGACTCGGTCAGGGTGTAGTCCGCGACGCAGCCCGGCAGGTCGAAGACGGTCGCGGGGATGGCGGGTTGGATGCCGATCGTCGGGTGGATCCGCAGGATGAGCTCGACGCTGGTCTGCGCGACGTCGGCCCAGACGGTGTCGACGGTCCATTCGGGGGCGCCGTCCTGGCCATCGAGCTCCTGCAGCACGGACAGGACTGTCTTGTCGTCCTCGTCGGCGACCGTGTAGTCCATGGTGCTGCCGACCGGCTCGTCGTCGATGACGAAGGGGGGCCCGTCCGTCAGCAGGGGTGCAGCCACTCCGGCCATGACCGTGGACCGGTCGACGCCGGTGCCGCTATACGCCGCGTACCGGCGGTCGAGGTAACACTCCGAGGAGGCCGCCGTGAAGGTCACCTGGTCCGCGGACCCCCCGACGCGCGGCAGCGGGATCCCTGACCACAGCGGGACCGCGGTGGCGGTGTCGACAGCGACGAGCAGCGTCCGGGCCGGTTCGGTCGCAGCCTCCCACTCGACCGGCGCCCCCGAAAGGTCCAGCGACAGCCCGACGTTGGTGACCGAGCCGATCCGACGCGACAGTGCCCCGGTGGCCCGCAGCGCCGGCAGCTCCTCGGCGATCCGGCCGGTCCGCAGGTCGCAGGCCAGCCACGTGATCTCGACCGCGGACATCAGCTGGCAGCCTCATACGTGAGCGACCACGCGAGCAGGTTCCCATTCGTGGCCGCCACCGGGGCCGTGTTGGACACGTTCTGAGTGCTCGATCCGCTGGCGCCCGACTTCACGACGAAGTCGATCACGGTTCCGCCGGGAGACAAGATGCACTGTCCTTGGTAATCGTTATCACCCGGTTTGAAGTAGCTGCACAGGCCACGCCACGCCGGGATGCCAGAGCCGGACGCCGGCGTGACGGGCACCGACATCTGCCAGAGGCCCGTGCCGCCGTTGCTGGTGCTGCCGAGGGTGACAGCCCCGACCCAGGTGATCATGCGTCCGACGCGGTTCCAACGCGAGTACAGAGTGCCGTTGCCCAGCGTTGGGTTGGTGGGGCTGGCCGTCCACGTAGGCGTGTACGCATTCCAGATCCCCTGCGCCTGCCAGGCCGAACCCGACCAGACCTCGAGGCCGCCGCTGACGGTGTTGTAGCGGACCTGGCCGGCGTACAGCCCGGAGGCGGCGATGTCCGTGGCCGAGGAGACAGGCAGGATGCCGCCCGGGGCGACGGTCAGTTGCCGTACCGCGCTCGACACAGTGGCCGCACCTGTTCCGCCGCCGCCCGTGGAGGGCACGGTGATGGTGGCGAGCGGGATGTAAATCTCGGTAGCGCCCGGAGTCGGCGCGACGGGCGACGCGGACGCGGTGCCGGCGAGGTAGACCGTGTCTGCCTTCCGAAGTCCCGAGGAGTCCACTGCAGTATCCCAAATCCGCAGGTAGACGAGGTCGATCCGAGAGAAGCTCGCGTTCGCGGCGGACAGGGTCCCGGGCGACGTCGCCGCAAGCTGGGCCCGGTACACGCCCTGGGTGGAGCGGTAGCAGGTCGCCGTCCCGGCGGTCACGTTGACGGTCGTGCCGGAGAGGGTGACCGCGAGGCCCGGGTCGCCGGGCCGGATGCCGGGCCGGGAGCCGAGCGCCGTGCCATCGGCCATGACCAGCGCGCTGTCCATTTTGCGGAGCTCGGTCTCGTCGTAGTTGATCGAGGGGAGCCACAGGGGATCGGTGGCGACCATGAGGCCTCCTCACATCCAGGCCGAGCGGCACGTGCCGGTCAGCAGGGCGGACGGGTCGTAGACGGCTGAGGACCAGGAGTAGGTGACGCTGGATCCCGCGGGGATCTCCGGCCATGTGCCGCTGAAGTAGAGGCGCCTGCTCGCGGTGCCATTGAGGACGACAGTCCGGGCGGCGCTGTCGATGACTAGCGTGTCGCCGGTCTGCAGCGTGTCCCCGTAAGTGATCTGGGTGGTAGAGCCGCCGGGTAGTGCTGCCACGATCGTCGGTGTGACGACAGGCCCGGTCAGCGTCAGCGTCGGCCGGGTATCGAAGGAACCGCTGTTGGTGAGGGTGATCGACCCCGCCACCGTCGTCGCCGAGATCGTCAGCGGCATGGATATCGGCAGAGTCAGACCGCCTGTCACGCTGGGCAGGGCAGTCGACTGGGTCTGAAGCGTGACGCTGTACCGCCGCGGGTCCGCCGCGGTCACGAGCAGCGAATACTCGGCCAGCCGGTCCGTAACCGGCTGGATCAGGGTCGGACCAGACCGGCGGACGATGGCTTGCTTCGGCGTCGTCTCGTACACCGTGAGCGTCGTATCCGTCAGCGCGACAGAGGCAATCAGCTGCTCGATTGCGACGTCCAGTGACGGCAGGTCGGGCGCCTCGATCTTGCCCTTGAGGGCGATGGGGCGGTGGCTGAGGTAGGCCGGCGCCGCCCACGCCCCATGGTCCGCCTCACGGGGCGTGTACTCGGATCGCTGGTCCGCCCCGTCCCAGCCATCCAGGCCCTGGAGATGCCAGGCCACGCCAGCAGCGTCCACCATTCCCAGGGAGAGGGAGCCTAGATCCACCCTGCGGCCACCCAGAGAGGCGCCGGGAATGTACGGCACGGGCGTTCACCTGCCTCTCACATCACGAAGTCGAGGTGCCTTTGGATCTCCTTGACCTGCTCGGCCGAGGACTGCTTCGCCCCATTCAGGGTGATCGTGAACTCCTTGTGCACCTCCTGGGCGGGCTTCCCGCCGGCGGAGCCCGAGTCGAACCGCCCAACCGGGCGGGCCGAGTAGCCTGCCGCGGGCCGCAGCCGGCCAGCGTTGAGCTGGTCCAGCATGGCGACCCCGTAGCGGCGCACGGACGACGCCTTGATGACGTACTCCCCGTTGCTGATCCGCGCGAGGATGCTGTCCGAGGTGCCCGACCCCGGGCCTCGGACGGCGCCACCGGTCGGATAGCCGCGCACATACCCGCCGGTGGCGAAGCCGACGTAGCCTCCGTCGCGCCTGGCGGCCTGGATGAGGTCGGGTATGCCATTGGCATCCTGGTCGGATGCCGTGGCCCGCAGGTACACACCGACGCCGATCGTGCGGCCCTGGATGGAGTTGATCCGGCCTTGGATCGCCTCGACGGCCGCGCTGGGCGGGCCCGTCGGGATGTACACGGTGACGTGACCGTCGGGCAGCCGTTTCACGGAGAAGCCGAGGTCTTTCAGGTTCTGTTCGGCCTGGGCCGTGAGAGCAGCAATGGTGATCTCTTTGCCGTTCGTTTTGCGGATCTCGCCCTGCACGTTCTGCAGGTCGGCGACCGCTTGGGCCGTCTGGGCCTTGATATCGGTGACGACCTGTGTGGGCACCCGGGCGTAAGCACCGATCAGCTCTTCCACCGCCGTAGTGGAGAAACCGGCTTGGATCATCTGGCGCTTGAGCACGGCAATGTCCTGCTCCAGGACGGCATTGCCGGCCTCGACGGTGCCGCTCTGCTCGCTTACTGCCTGCGCGTGTGCCATAGCAGCCTGCGCCGCATCCAGGAACGCACTCTTGACCTTGCGCCCGTTCTCCGAGGTGATGTCGAGGGAGTGTCCGGCCTCCTTCACTGTCTCCGAGAGATCCTGGAGGCTTGATCGGAAAGCGATCTCCTTCTCGGCCGCGCTGATCGCGACTCCGTTCAGGGCCCCGAGTGCGTCTTTGAGCTTCTCGGCTTCGGTGCGCGTGTCCTTGATCTGGTCGGCCGTCATCCCCGTCGCATCAGCCAGCTCCTTCTGCGAGCCGGCAGCCAGCTTCGACTGTGTCGAATTCGCTGCCAGCGCGCTGTCGTACCGCGGGAGTAGAGTCATCAGCTTCTCGGCGGATGTGCCATGCTTTTCCGCCTCAGCCGCCAACCTCTTGAAGTTCTCGGCGGCCTCCTCCGTCGACCCGCCGGAAACGAGGCCGGCGAGGGCTTCGTCGAGCCCCTTGATCTTCTCGCGCGCCGCCTCGAGGCTCGGGCCTGCGTCAGCGTTCGGGTCGAAAGTTGAGAAGAAGTCCTCGACGCGGTCGAGCATGCCTGGGTGGGCGATACGGGCGACCGCTTCGCCCACCTTGTCAAGATCCTTGCCGAAGACTCGGGCGAGCTCACCGGAGACCTTGCCCTGCTGGGCGAAGTCGACCAGGGACTCAGCCAGCTTGTTGATCTCGGGCGGCGCCTCGCGGAATCGCTCAGTGAGCTTGCTGATGCCGACAGAGATGGCGCCGAGCGTGCCCAGGATGACGGCAAGGCCGCCCAGCCCGAGCATGACGCCTCGCACGCGGGCCGCCGTGACGCCGAGAGCGACCAGCTCGGCGCGGACGGCCATGATTCGCGGCAGCATCAGTAGCAGGCTCGTGCCCACGAGGCCCAGAATGCCGACGAATCCGGTGAGCGCGGTAACCCCCGACTGCACTGCGGGGGACAGCCCGTTGTACCAGTTCACCGCGTCGCGGAGGGCTTGGGCCATCTCACGAAGCACCTTGTTAGCGGAGGACCCGGACCCGATCAGGGCTGCCTCGAGAGCGCCCTTGAGGCGCTCAAGGTCACCGGAAAGGTTGTCGGTCATCGTCGAGGCGACACGGGTGGCGTATCCGCTGTCGTCGACGGCCTTGACCCACTGGTTCACGCCCTTACTGCCAGCCTCGTACAGGATCGTGGCCGCGCGCACGGCGTCCGAACCGAAGATCGTCGCCATTGCAGCGTTGCGCGCCTCCGGCGTGAGCTTCGAGAAACTGGTCTTCATCATGTCTGCCAATGCGGAAAGCCCGATGAAGTTTCCCTGGGCGTCGTAGGCGGAAAAGCCCAAGGCGTCCATCGTGTCGGCAGCTTCTTTGGACTGAGGGACCAGCCGCTGCAGCATCACCTTCAGCGAGGTGCCGGCGTCCGAGCCGACGAGGGCGTTCTGCGCGAAGAGCGACAGCGTGCCGACCGTCTCCTCGAGGGAGAGCCCCGTCTGGGAAGAGAGCAACGCTGCCTGCCGGAAGGCCAAGCCCATGGCGTGGACATTCGTGGCCGACTTGCCGGCGCCGGCAGAGATGACGTCCGCGATGTGGGGCACATCCCGGCCAGCCAGCTTGAAGGCATTCATCGCCTGCGCAGCAATGACCGCGCTCTCACCGAGATCGAGCTGGCCGGATGCGGCCAGGTCTAGCGAGCCGCGGAGGGCGCCGCCGACGATGTCCGCGGTCGCGATACCGGCACGGGCCAGCTCGGCCTCGGCCTTCGCCGCCTGCGTAGCCGAGTAGACGGTGGCCTGTGCCGACTCCAGTGCAGCCGCCGACAGCGCCTTCATATCGTCTGCGGACCCGTCCGTGACAGCGCGGACTTCCGCCATCGCCTTGTCGAAACGCGCCGCGGCGACAGCCGCCGCCGCGAATACTGCGACCAGTCCCAGTGAGGCCGCCCGCGCCGCTTTGAGGCTCTTCTCGGACGTGTTGGCCACGTGCAGCATCGTCTCGCCCACCGTGACCGCGGCGAAGCGCATGCCCCCACCGATGGCGGCAGCGGCTGCCGACCAGGCTGAGGCCAGCCGGCCAGCGTCGGCGGCGGCAGCGGCGCGAGCGGCAGCCGATACGCGGGTCACCGCGCCGCCTGCGCCGGTGAACTGCCGGACGGTGGTCGCGGCCGCATCTGTAGCGGCGGCGGCGACAGTGCCCATGTGGGCAGCGGCCTGTGATGCGGTGAGGGCGCTCGCCTGGTTGACGGCGCCCATGCTTGCCGACAGACCCCCGAGCGCACCAGCCACCCGGTTTACCGAGGCCGTGCCGCCGGTCGCCAGCCGGTTCAGCTGCGAACCGGTTAGCCCAGCCGCCCGGTTCACCGCATTCATGCTGGCTGCGGCTTGCTCGGCCCCGGTGCCGACCGTGTTCATAGCTGCCGCGCCGCGGGAGCCGAGACGCTGCATCTGGGCCTGTGTAACCCCCGCGGCCCGGTTCAGGCTCGCCGCGGCACTCGCCCCATGCGCCGCAGCGGCCCGCGCCATCCCCTGCAGAGCCGCCGACGAGCTGTTCGTGGCGGCCTGCATCGACGTCTGGATCTGTCGCGCTGCGGCCTGGGATGCCCGTGCCGCCTGCTGGGTGACGCTGATGAAAGGGGTCGCCGAGCCTGTCAGTACGACCCGCACGGTGCGATCAGTCACCTGCTACCCCCGTCTCGTAATGCTGACGTGCAGCCCCTTCGGGTCGCCGTTGCCCCGCTGGAACGACGCTGCCTCGCGGGCTCCTGCCGCGCATGCGTGACAGCGCAAGAGGGCGACCTCGTACTCGAACTCGTTCTCAGGGGCAGAGGCCTCCGACCAGGGGTGACCGCAGTCCGGGCAGGAGTCCCGCTCAACCTCCGCCAGGGCGAGAGCCCATGCGCGATCCTCATCCAGCCACAGCGGCTCGCCAGGAGCCACTGCGCGGCCCATGAAGACGCTCCGGGGGACGCCCCAGGCTCGGGCGGTCTCTACTTCCCGCCGGTGAGGGAGTCCAGGATCCCGGAGGCGGCCAATGAGAAAGGGACCCCTGTTGCCTCCGTGTTGACGTCGAAAGCGCCCTGCCAGAGGGCATCCCTCTGAGCATGGTTGAGGACGTCAAACAGCTCCTTCACCTGCTCCGCGGTCATCACAGGGTCTACCGCGCAGGTGGCGATGAGGGCAGGCGCGAAGGTCTCGGGATCGAATGCCTGACCCTTTTCCTTCGGCGGGTGGGAGGCGATCAGGTCCGACCAGGCCCGGTCACCAAGGGCCTCGAAGCGGAACTCCGTCTCGGAGTCGCGGACGGCCTTGCGGGCGGCGGCAACCTTCTCAGCGAGCCGCTTCCGCGGGTCGGTCTCGGCCAGACTGCCCGGGGCCCAGGCGTCGCCGAGGCCGGCCAGCTCCTTCTCGAGGCGCTCCAGCTCGGCCACCTTGTCGCCTGCCAGGCACAAGTAGACGCTCTTCTGGCGGCGCTTGGCCTGCTTGAGGATGTCGGAGATGTCGGGCATCAGGCCACCGTCGCCGCCGTCTGGGGGGCCGAGGTCACCATCATCGGCGAGGCAAACTTCATGACCTCATTGGCGGCCGGGCTCGAGTTCTGCGGCTCGCCGCAGGTGATCGGGTAGACCTCGCACTTCTGTCCTGCCGCCCAGGCGGTGGCGTAGTCGATTCCTCGGCGGATGATCAGGTATCCGGAGACGTTGTACTTGAGCGTGGTGTACGGCAGGTCCTCGCCGACCGTTGTGCCGCGCTTGAAGGTCAGCTCGACGTCGAAGCCGACGCGGCCGACGGTCTTGGTGTCGAAGGTCGAGGCCAGGCTCGACGTGTCGACGTCCGCGGTGCTCGGGTCGAGCTTGAGGCCGTCCGGGGTGATGCGGGTGGTGAAGTCGCTGCCGGCGTTCAGCTCGGTGGTGGTCGGTGCGGCCAGGTTGGAGATGGACGACGCCCAGACCACCTTGGTCTTGCCGTCGCTGATCAGGTCAGACATGGCGGGCCCTCCTCAGGGCATGAAAAAGGCCCCGGTGGCGGGGCGTCGTGGTGGGGGCGGTCCGTCAGATGACGATGTTGGCGACGGTGACGCTGGTCGTGCTGGAGTAGGTGATCGCGGCGCTGGTGCCGTCGGCGGCCGAGGCGAACAGTTCGGCGGGAATGGGCCCGATCATCTTGTCGCCGGTCGTGGCGGGCACGGTGACGACGAGGTCGGCTGCGAGCTGCCCGCGGACCCGGCCGGTCGCGGTGATCGTGACCGTCATGGACGAGCCGTTGGTGTTCTTGACGTGCAGGAAGCTGCGCTCGCCGCAGGTGACGGTTGTGCTGGCAGCGGCTGCCGAGTAGGTGGGCGTCAGGCCGGTCATAGCGACGACCTGCTGCGCGAGAAGCGCCATGATCACTCCTAGGAGGTGGACTGAAGCCGGTACTGCACCGGCAGGTAGTACAGGGGCGGGGACACGTCGTCATCGCGCTGGATCGGCGGGCCGCCCAGCTCCTCGGGCCGCCATGCGGTCCGGCTGGACACGGCGATGGGCGCATGGAGGGCAGCGCGGACGCGCTGACTGGCCCAGCGAACCTTCTCCGCCGTGGGGGCGACCACGGTCACTTGGAAGGACAGGTCGAAGTCGGTACGGCTGTCAGCCAGGGACTCGCTGACGGAGCGGCCGGGGTCGAAGAAGACCGCGGCGTAGATACCCGTCGCCGGGATGGATACGGCGGGTGGAGCTCCGCCGTCCCCCACCGCGAGGCCGGCCGCGGTCAGAGCCGCCAGGATCGCATCCGTGTGCGGCTTGATGTCCGGGGCCGCCACTACAGCGTCCCCAGTCGCTGAGAGATCTCCGCCACGTGCACGATGAACTGCGGTTCTTCGGAGAGGAGCGCCCGGCCGCCGTCGTTGTGCGGGGGGTTCTTTGACGAGCCGAACTCGAGCAGATTGCCCAGCGGGCCCTGTGGCCGGCCCTTGTCGGGCCCGATCTCAGCCGTGGCACCTCCCGGGATCGGGGTGACGTCGTAGCTGATCGAATTCGGGTAGTGGCGGGCATGGCGCCCCGACGATGCGCGCGCGTTGTCACGCCAGCCGTTCTTGACGTTCAGAGCGCCACGGGTGACCACGGCCACCATGTCCGCCTCGGCAGCGACGGCATTCGCCGTCAGCACCTGGGCGAGCTGGAGGAGCTCGCGTACCTCAGCCGTCATGACCTGTCCTCCGCGCCGATCCGCCAGGCCGTCGTAGTCGAGCCGAATTCCACTCCAGTCACCCAGAGCCGAAGACCGACCATGCGAGAGTCCGGTGAGGCCGTGACGTCGATCCGATCGCCGACTGCCGGCCGGCCGGTGACCGCGGCATCCCACGGGAGCGACACCACGTGCTCGCGCAAGGTCACGTTGGCCTCGCCGACGTCCACTTCTTCGCCTCGGGCCCGCGTCGCCGCTTTGACGCGCGCCGGGCCGGCGTAGAGGACAGTCGATGCGGCGCCAACCTCCGTGCCGGTGTCCCAGTCGAAGTCAGGCTCACCAGGGCGGTACAGCGTGATCGTCTCGCGCTGCAGCTCCAGGGCCGCCTGCCGGCCTGCGGCGAGGGCTGCCTCCAGATCGCTCATCGCAGGCCAACCGTTCCGATGCGGCGCCGGTACGGCGCCAGCAGCTCCCGGTGCGCCGCCGACAGACTTCCCGAACCCAGCGTTTCCGAAGCGAAAACACGGCGGTAGTCGTCGATAGCGACCTCACGGAGCATGGACGGATTGACGCTGGTCATTGCTGCGAGATCCACGCACACCGCCCGGATATCGTCTGGAATCTCCTCCCAGCCGTGCGTGTAGGTCACTTCCACAAGCCCGGGGTCCGGGTAGGTCGTGGTACCGGGCAAGCGCCGCCAGCCGCCCGCACGTAGGAGGCGGTCCCCTGACAGCACCCAGTCCTGCAGCACGAGCCCGTTGACGCGGACCCGGGAGACGCTGACCACTGGTCGCTGCGGCAGCACCAGCTCGCAGGCATCCAGCACTCGTAGGGTCACGACGTCGTCCGCGATTCGGGAGATGGACTGGCGCGTCCAGCTTCGGATGACCGCGGAAGCGGATGCCAGGGCCAAGTCTGCGGTCGCGTCAGGGATGTCGGAGCGCTGAGTGGCTGCCGCGAGGTCGGCCGCCGTCGCGAGCGGGGGAAGGGCCACGGCGACCTCCCTCCGTCAGCGAGCGCGCGCGTCGTCGTCCAGCTGCTGCCGGATCTTCCGAGCGTGCTCCAGGTCGGACTCGGGCGTGGGCTTGCCCGCCAGCACACCGGCGACGGTGTAGTTCTCGTTCGGGGTGCTGTCCACCTCGACGCCCAGGAAGCCGCGATCCTCGGCCTTGTCCATGACCTTCTGCACCTCGGCCGCTGCTGCGCCCTCGGGGGCAGAAGGCTTCTCGTTTCGGGTAGCCATGACGGCTCCTTCCTCAGTTCCGGGAGACGGTGATGCGGATCATCCCGCCGGGGTCGGCGATGCCGGTGCCGACGTGGATGCTGCGCCACTGCAGGGTGTCGCCGGAGGCGAGGACCAGGTTCGCGGCCGTACCGGACAGGGTGATCGCCTTGTCGTCGTTCGCCGCGGCGTTCACCCCACTGGTCAGCGCCAGCGACGCGACCGTGGTCGTCCCGGAGCCGGCTTGGCCCTTGTTGACCAGGGACACGGTGCGGGAGTTGGTGTCAGCACCGGTGATGGCGCTTTCCGGGATGTAGACGACGCTGGTCACGGTGCAGTCGAAGGGCGCCTGTCCGACGACGCTGTCGTCGTCGTTGCCGGCCGTCGAGACGGCGGGTACGTCCGCTTCGATGACCCGCACGTAGGGGGCGGTGTCAGCCATGATGTGTCCTCTCCTTGCTTGGGTTGGTTACGGCAGGTCGATGCGGGCGACCGGGTAGCGGGACGCTTCGGTCGGCTGCTCGTTGTTGATCGTGTTGGCGACCTGCCAGCCGACCCGGAAGGTGAGGCGGATGGCCGTCATGTCCTGCTGGGCGAGGTTGTAGACGATCGCACCTGTGTTGTCCTGGATGACCGCCTGGTCGAGAACCTTCATGGTGATGTCCTGGCGGACGCCTACGACGAACTGGCTGAAGTCGCCGGCGAACAGGGTGGGCGATCCGGAGCTGGTGCCGAACAGGCCTCGCATCGGGTAGATGATCGGGAGGCCGTCGATCGAGGTTAGGTTGCCGGCGACGCGCGACTCGTCGAGCTTGCGGCCCTGGCTGTCGCGGGACCGGCGCAGGCGGGACTTGACCGAGGTGGCGCCGACGAAGCCCGAGACCTCGTACCCGTCCAGCTCGACCTTCTCGTAGGCGTTGTCCAGGTCGCCGAAGAAGGCGCCAGCGGTCGCGGCGGAAGAGGCAGTGACGGCGTTGCCTGCGGCGGTGGCTGCAGAAGCGATGTTGGTCGGCCACGACGAAGGGGCGTTGGTGCCGAAGAAGACGGCCGCGTCCAGCGTGCGATAGAACGCCTCCACCAGCAGCGGCATCGCCGTGTCCCAGATGTCCTGGTCGACATCGGCCACGACGTTGTCCGGGACCGGCATGATCGTCGCGATCTCTTCGACGTTGAGGTACTTGTTCGTCCAGTTGACCTCGGTGGTCTGCTTCAGGCCCGTGTCGCCGGTGACGAAATAGGCCGTCGGAAGCGCCGACAGGACCGGGATGCGGACCTGCGCCCGGCCGACGGGGATCCGCCGGAACAGGTTCAGAACCGCGGACTCCTCGGTCGCCTTGCCGAGCATCTCGTTGTAGACCTCTTCCGGGATGAGCGCCGAGGCGTCCGTCCGGGAGGTCAGGTTGTTGTAGGCCATGGTCCGGCCTCCTTCTCTGGGTGAGCCGGCCGGACCGTGCCGCGCCGGAGCTTAATCAGCCCAGACCCGCCTTCTGGCGGATCAGGTCATTCATGGAGGGGGGCTTGTCCGCGGTGCGCCGCGCACCGCCGTCGAACGACGGGGGCGCCGCCTCCTTCGCCAGGTGCGGCTTGCGCTTGAGGAGATCGGCGAGAGCCTTCTCTACCGCCTTGGTGTCGACGTCCCCGTCATCGTCGACGAAGGCCTCGGGATCGAGGAAAGCCGCGGCGTCGGACGGGTCTGCAAACGTGGCCGCGGCGAGAGCCCGCACCTCGGCACGGACGGTGCGCTTGGCCATTGCGGCGGCGCGCTTCTCGGCTGCTTCAGCCCGCTCCGAAGCCTTCTGAACTTCGGTCTTGTCTCGATCCTCGATGGCCTGCAGGCGCTTGGCCTGGTCCCGGCTCGCCCTCTCGGCTTCCTTCGCTCGACGCTTCCACTCGTCGAGCGCCTTCTCACCTGCCGGCCCGAGCGGTGCGTCGACTTCAGCCTCGGGCGAGCTGGCCGGGTCGACCTGAGCGCCGCCGTCGGACGCGGAGGGTTCTGCTGCGATTTCTGACATGGTGATGTCTCCCGTTGCGGGATCGATGACCGACGGCCTTGCGCCGGGGTCAGGTCAGGTAGCCGAAGCGGTGCAGCATGGCGATGGCCTCACTGCGGCTGCCGGCCAAGCGGTAAATCTCCTCCGGCAGGAGCCGGGGGCTCATGAGGCGAAAGCCCTGCCCCGAACGGGGTACGAGGCCTCGCTGGATGGCGCGCTGGCGTTCCTGGCGGAACCAGGCACCGCGGCGGGTGGCGGAATCGCGGGTTGCTTGCACGCGGCGGCCGTAAGCGTCGGCTGTGTACATGCCGCGGCGGGCGTTCACCACCCGGTCGACGCTTGCGCCGTCCCGGATGGCTTGGGCTCCCGCCTTGGTGAAGATGCGGTCCTGCTCGGCCGCTGGCAGCCCGTTGAAATAGCTGCGGACGTCAGTGACGCCAGGATGGCTGCCGCCGCGTTTGATGAGCTTGGTAGGCAGATGAATGCAGTCGCAATTCGATACAATGAGACTGTTCGCACTGTGCCATCCTTCTACCGAAGTGAGGCTGTACACGTGGCCGCTCCACTCGACCCGGCGAAGCTCGACTATGCGATCGAGCTCTACCTGTCCGGCAAGCCGGTCCAAGAGATCGCGACCTCGGCGGGCGTATCCGTCACGCGTTTCCACCGAGAACGGGTCGCCCGGGGCATCCCATCGCGGAAGACCCGCGATCTCCCTGTAGCCGACATCGCCTCCGCCTACCTCGGCGGAGCCAGCGAGTACGCACTCGGCAAGCAATACGGCGTGTCCCGCAACGTCATCGCTCGACGCCTCGCCGAGGCCGGGGTTGAGCGACGCTCCAGCAGCGAAGCCGGCGTCACCCGAGCAGCGAAGCTGACCGCCAGCGAGCGCAAGAGCCAAGCCGCTGCCGCCAATCGAGCTGCCCGCATGCGCCGCGTCCCGCAGATCCAGAAGCATCGGCGTGCGCTGGACGCCGAACTTGCCGGCCAGGCGCAGTCCCCGGGCGAAGCCCGTCTCCATCAACTGCTCGCCGAGCGCGGCCAGACAGCCGTCCGCCAGCGTGCGATCGGCGTATGCAACGTCGACCTCGCCCTGCTGCCCGTCGCCGTGGAAGTCCTGGGCGGCGGTTGGCATGCGGTCAAGGCCGTGCACGCTGAGCGCACTCCATACATCCTCGATGAGGGATGGAACCTCGTAATGGTCTGGGACTACGAGGGGCGTAGCGCCCTCGGGCCGGGTGCTGCGGACTACCTCGTCACCTTCCTCGAGGAGGTTCGCCGGAAGCCACCCGCGACGTGTCAGTACCGGGTGATTTCCGGTCAGGGGGAGCTCTTGGCCGCTCGCGGTCGAGAGGACGACGAGTTCCCCCTGAAACCACCGCCTCGCGGCCGCCTGTGAAGCCGGCCCCGAGACGACAACCCCCTCCGGGAAGCACTTCGGATGCCGCTGGAAGCCGGTGTTCCAGCCGTACTCCTTGCCCGCCAGAATCAGGCATCGGGAGCATGCCGGGGGGTTCACAACCCGGATGTAGCCATTGATCGTCCGATTCCCGGCGATCGAGGCGCCGGTCGCGGTGCGGCCAGCGTCGGCGACCTCGGTCGCCACGGCTTTCAGAAGCTTCTCCAACCCGCCGATCATCGCCTCGAGCTCCGACGTGTCAGCCTCCTCCAGCAGCCACCGCGTCTCCAGCACCGACTCGTAGAACAGCGACTTCAGCGGTCGCCCGTCTGCCGCACTGCCGGCGAACCGGGAGGCGGCCAGCTTCCCGGACGGATCGGAGTCGAGACCGTCGGCCGTCAGGATCGCCGCGACATAGGCGTCGGCATGAGAGGCCGCCTCCTGCTGCGCCGCGGTGACGGTCGAAAGTAGGCCAGGCGCCACGACTGCCTGCCAAGAGCCCTCCACGTCGGCCAGGTGGAGCCTGCGCCAGAACGCCTGCGCTCGGTCGGCCGCTGCGCGAACGATCCGCTGCTGACGAACGTATTGAGCGGCGGCGATCTGCTGCGCCTCCGTAGACCCGGTCACGCCTCCGCCTGTGCAGGAGGCTGCTCAACCGGCGGCTTCGGCCCGTACTCCGCAGCGAGGTCACCAGCCATGGCCCGCTGAAGCGACTCCTCGTTCATCCGCCGCCACCGCTCGATCTCCTGCGGCGTCGCTCCCCAGCGCTCCCACAGCACCTCCCGCGGCACGCCGAGGCTGCTCATCTTCATCAGTGCGTCGACGAGCTCGCCCTCGGTCCGCCACTCGGGGCTCTTCCAGACGATCCGCGCCTGCGACGACGCGATCCCCGCCAGCCGCATCGTCCGCTCCAGCCCCTCCTCGAGGAACCGGCGCCGCTGATAGATCTTGTGGATCAAGCCTGCCTCGGCCGCCTTGAGTGCCTCGGCGCTGAGGTTGACCATGGAACCGAGGAGGTAGTGCGGCGGGGTCGAGGTGATGGCCGCGATGTCGTGGACATCGGCCTCTTTGCCCTTGAGGTAGCCAGTCAGATCGGCGGCCGCGAACTGGCCGAACTTGGCGCCGTTCTCCTCCGCGATCAGGATCTTGTTGACGGCCACGTCGAACGGCTCGATGTCCTGGCCGTTCTCGTCCTGCGGAATCTCCATCCCCGTGACCCACTTCTGCGGGAAAGCCGCGAACTCCTGGGTCATCATCCGGTCGGCGATGGTCTTATTGATCCGGTCCTGGATCCCAGTCACCGACCGCAGCTCGGAAGCTCCGGGCTTGAGCATTCGGGGCCGGTTCGACAACTCTCCGAACGGCACGTCCCCGAGGACGTTCTTGCCGCCCCACTCCTCGCCCTTGACCTCGCGACGCACCCAGACTGGCTTGCCGCCCGCCAGGGGCTCCGGGGCGTCGAACTTGTAGATGTTGCCGGGCAGGTAGACGGTGCAACACAGCCGGCCGTTCCAGTCGTCCAGCCACAGCTTCAACGCGGCCGCCAGATCGCCAGGCGATCCAGGCCTGGCCTCGGTGATCACCTGCGTCGGGTGCTCGGGCGTAATCCTGTACCCGGCCCGGCCACGCTCGGGCGGCGACACCATCAGGTAGGAGGTGCCGCGAATCGCAGCCTCCAGGAAGGCGAGCTGCGACCCGCCGTCGAGGTTGTTGTCCTGCCAAAGGCCCCAGGCTCGATCATCAGCGCCGCCGCCCTCATCCAGGGTGTCGGCCTGGAAGCCGGCGACCTCTAGGCGTCCGACGAGAGCGTCGACCACGAGCTCCATGTAGTTCGCCTGCGACATCTTCAGCAGTCGACGGAACGGGTCTCGGGCCTTCTCGTGCAGGAAGGGCAGCGGGTGCTCGCACTCGTAGTAGTGGTCGTACTTGTTCGTCTCCTCTGTCCGCTTGCACAGAGCTGCGTACAGGCGGTCACGCCACCACTCCGGCGACTGGACGGCAGGGGGCTGCGGCATCGGGCCCCCTCTCGGTCAGAAGCCGCGGGCGCGGCGCCGCTTGGTCTTGGCCTGGCCGGCGGCGACTGCGTCACCAGCCGCCTCGTGGGCGAGAATCGAGCACATGCCGAGGTCGATCTTCTGCGCCTCGGACGCTTTCTTCAGGACGTACCGACCAGCCGGCCGGGCGCCCTTTCGCATGTTCCGCAGGTGCTGGCCAGCCCACTGGCAGCCGTCATGCCGGAACGGTGAGTCCTTCTTCGACACGTCCGTAGCGAGCCGCTCGGCGGCGCCGTGCATCTGCGCCACCCGGTTCGTGTACCAGCGGGTGACGACCTTCTCGCCGTGCTTCTCGGCAAGCGTGTCGACCTCGGACTCCCAATACGGCGGGTCCAAGTAGGCGCGAACGACGCTGTACGTCGTGAACACCTCATCGAACGCGGCCATGACCTCCAGGCGCGGCACCTGGCCACCCCAGTCCTTCGGATTCCACACCGTCGGGAGGCGGTCGGGGCCGTAGGTCGGGGTGAACTGGAACCCGTCCAGGGTCTCCAGCCGGATGCCGGTCCAGTCGTCGATGTCCGAGCCGTCGAAGCCGAGCGTGACCGCGGTGCCGGCGGCCACCTCTCGCTCCTCGCGGAGCAGATCCCATCGGTCGCCATCTAGGTAGGCGCCCGTGCCGGCGACGATGCGGTTCAGGTAGAAGCGCTCCGCCTGCGCCGGGTCCTTCTCGGCGATCTCGACGAGTTCGCCGTCGATGCGGTCGAGGTCAACCCAGCCGCCGACGAGCACGGAGGAGTCTCCGTAAGCGGTCCGCAGCGCCTTGTGCCGCTCCCGCTTGTTCGCCAGCGACGCCGGAGCCGGAACCCGGTGATCGCGGTACACGTCCTTCACTGACGCCTCCGCGGTCCGCTGCGCCACGGACTGCTCCGACGGGTCCCATGCGTTCGTGGTCTCCACCGCGCGGCCTCCGGTGCCCGACAAGTTGCGGCGTTGGGTCTCGGCGAGCTTCCACCCGCCGTTCGCCTCCAGCCACGAGTGCGTCTCGTCCTGCACGGCGAACGTGATGCGCTGCCCGAGACGGGCCCGGCCCGAGCTGGTGACGGGCTCGATCCGGCCGCCGCCCGGCACGTTGATCCGCGTCTCGCCGGTGTCTGGGATCAGAGAGCTCAGCAGCGGGCTCTCGTCGATCATCGGTACAAGTGCGCGGTAGACGTTGTCGGTCTGATCCTCGGAGGTCGCCGCGATCTGGATCCACGGCGTCTCCCACGCCCGGCCGACCGGCTCCCCAGCGGCATCCCAGCCCGCGAACCGGACCGGGCCGGCCGCCTCCGCGCACACCATCGCGCACGTCAGCGGGCCCTTGCCCCACTTCTGCGGGCGGACCAGCTGCGACCGACGGTACGACCAGGCGGAACGCCAGCCCTCCTCGGTCGCGTCCTCGCGCAGGCGGTAGTGCCAAGCCAGGAAGCGCCACATCTCGTCGGTCAGGAGGTACGGGTCGCCGATCTGGTCGCCGTCCGGGATGACGCAGTGCGCCTCGATCCACTCGCCGACCGCCCAGCCCAGGGTGGGGAACTCGCCTGCATGCTCAGGTCCCCGCCACGGCATCCGAGTCGACCACCCTCAGCCGCTGCCGCGGAGTACGAACCTGCGCCCTCGTCGTGCGCTCCTGTCGCTGCTCGGCTACCTCGTCGGCAGCCACCTCCCAGCGCAGTCGGAGCATGGCCTGGGGGTTCAGCCCGAGGCGGTCTTCAAGTTGCCGGGCCTCGGTGGCCGCCTTCACGTTCCCGGCCTCTGCCAGCACCGAGAAGCGGACGAAACGGGCCACCGTCAGCTCTGCGTGCGTCCGCTCCCACATCATCGCCTGCGGCGTCGCCCACAGCGACTCCCACAGATCGGCCTCACGTTCCCTGGCCATCTCCGAGCCGCCCTCCTCGTCGCGGACGACTATCGGCGGAAGGGGGTAGCGGGGTGCGGGGCCCTTGCGGCCCTCGGCCGGCAGCTGGGTCATGGCGATGGTGGCGTTGGTCCGCCGTCGCTGCCCAGCCGGCTTGGGAGGAGGTCCCATGCCTGCCATTGCGATCAACTCCTCGCGCCGTTGCGGCACGTCGGCGCCCGCCGTTGCGGCCGGCGCGGGTTCACGCTGCGTAGTTCGGTACAAGATCACGAAGGGTGCCAGACCCGTAGACGTGGGCAGGCACCTCCCCGGCGGTCCTGGTGATCCTCGATCTTGGGGTATCCCCCCTGGGTGATCTTGCCTTGATCTCACCCTGAGTGATGTTGATCTAGCTTCATCTTGATCACCACCGTCGTGATCACATCCATGTTGATCAGGCTCACGGTGATCAAGTCGATGGTGATCGCCTTCCAGGGTCAGGCATGCCAGCCACCAGGCTGGTGCTGCGCCGTCTCCCTGCTGTGGCACGGACCGCACAGCCCACGCCCATGCCTCGGGTCGTCCGGGTCGAGCCCTTGCTCGACGAGCTTGCGCCGGCTGAGCGGGTGGTGGTCGGCATGGACACTGGGCGCCTGACCACACAGCACGCACACCCGGTCCCGTGTCAGGACGCCGGGCCTGAACCGCTGCTCGTGCTCGCGCCCATAGCCTCGCTGCCTTGCGCTGCCACGCTTGGCCTCGGCCTGACGTCTGTGGTCTGGGCAGCGCCCGCCTTCGTCGGTGTACTCCGGGCAGCCCGGGGTCGAGCACACCCGCCATCCTGTCCGTCTGGCCACCGTGTCCACCTCCCTGCGCGTACCGTGTGCGATCTCGATGGAGGGAGCCGAGATGGCTGAGCATCAGGGTCCGGACTGGGCACGAGGACTGTTGGCCGTTGGCCTGCTGCTGTTGATCGGCGGGTTGTTCCTGCCTTGGCCGGTTGCTGTCGTCGGCCTGCTGATGATCGTGTTCGTTGGTGCGTCAACGGCCGGCCAGCGACGTGCGAGCGGCAAGCCGCCGGAGACGCTGCTGCGCCCAGGCGACAGGCCGTGGCGGAAGCAGGGCGACGACTAGGCGGGCATGAGCTCCCGAATCGCCGCGGCAATACGGCGTGCCAGGTAGATGTGACCAGCGTCCGTGGGGTGGACAGCATCGGTGCCGATGTAGCCGTCGGCGTTGCCGCTGCCGGTGGTTGCGCCGACGCGTCCGGTGCCGGTGATCCATCCGCCGTGGGTGGCTACCAGAGTCCCGGCTCCGTTGTAGATCGAACCTGTGATCGGGCTGATGAAGGGGAAGCCGGCGCCTGCCGCTGCGGTCCGCAGGGTGGCGTCGGTGTTGGTGAGGGAGGCTGCGGGTGAGCCGGTGGGTGACCAGCAGCCGATGACGTAGACGGTCGTGTTGGGCAGCCCGGCCTTGATGGTGGCGTACAGGCCGGCCGCGGCGGTGGCGATGTCCGCCTGGACTCCGCCGTTGTCGTTGTAGCCAGCCCAGATGACGAGGCGGTCGGGGTTCCAGGCGACGACGTCGGCGGCTACCCGGTTCGCGAGGGTGGCGTATGAGCCCGCCGTGATGTAGCCGGTACCGCCTCGGGCTTCATCCCAGAAGTCGTTGGAGCCGAGAAGCTTGGCGGCCCGCTGGACCCAGGTGCCGGCGCCTCCGCCCGCGTTGATGGAGGAGCCGTCGGAGAGGCTGTCACCGAAGACCATGAAGCGGCCGCCGTTGGGGACGGAGGACCACATGGTGGCAAAGGGCTGCAGGTAGACCCCGCCGAACGGGACGGTGTAGAAGTCGAACCGGATCACGCGGGGGGCCGCGCTGCCGAGATCGACGGTCATGAGGTGGGTACTGCCGGCGGTGGTACCACCGACGGCCTGCATGAGTTCGGTGACCCGTCGGCCGTCGATGGACAGGCGGTACATCCCGGCGGTCTGGTAGTTGAAGCGCAGCTGGAAGATCTGCGTGTCGCATCCGAACTCCAGCGACCACACCGACTGGCTGCTGGTGAGGCTGCCGCGAGTGTGGGGGTAGCGGGACGTAGGCAGCACGTAGGTCGAGTCGGGGGTGCCGGACCCGATCTGGAAGCCCCCGGCTCCGAGGTACGTGAACGGGCCGGTGACGTCGCTGCCGCTGAGCGCTGCGCCTGCGGGCGCGTACTTCACGTACCCGGCGGTGGGGGTGCTGGTCTGGACGACGCTGATACTGGGCGCCGTTCCGGCGTAGAGGCTGTCGACGAGCACCGGGTCGGGCAGATTACGCCGTCGCCACACGGCGGCTGTGGGTACCGCCTTGACGTACCAGCCGCTGCCGGATGGCACGAGGGTGGCGTAGTCCCACTGCGCGTCGAGGCGCTTGATGAGCTGCCCGTCGATGGTCTCCGAGCTGGCCGCGTCGACCGTGACCGCGTTGGTGCTGCTGTCGATCTTCTTGACCGTGATGGGGTCGGTGCGACCGACTGCGGTCGGCAGGGTGATGGTGACGGCTCCGGCTGTGGCGTCGACGAGGATGTCCTGGTCGAAGCTCGTGACCGTGTAGTTGGCGGTCTTGGTGGCGACCGGGTAGGTCAGCTGGCTGTTGCGGATCTTCAGCCCCGTCGGTGCGTCGAGCGTGAGCCCGGACGCCGTGAAGAGGCCGGCCAGCGTGACCTCACCGCGGGCTGCGGCAAGCCCCGTGCCGCTGGTGCGGTCGCCGAAGCGTGGGGTGCTGGTCTCGGTGTCGATCTTCAGGTACATGGTCGGGCCGATGCCGCCCGTGCCGGGGCCGAAGATGTAGACGAGGTAGGTGCACTGCTCGATGCTGATCAGCGATCCGTTGATCGAGTGTGCCGCGCCCACGCTGCTGTAGTACGTGCCGACGGGGCAGAGCGCTGCCCAGCAGTACAGGATCCGCAGGCCGTAGATGTCGGTGTGCTCGGTGGCGAGCAGGCCGTAGGTGTAGCCGCCGCCGATGGTCCAGTTGCGGACGAGGGTGTTGTCGTTGTTGCCGTTGGCCGGCAGCAGCACACCGATGGACAGGCCGGTCGCAAAGACGCCGGGGCTGACGTAGCTGCCGGCGGGCGGAGCGACGGTGCCGGTGGTGCTGGTCTGGCCGTCGCGGAGCTGCGCGTTGGCCACACCGGACAGGTCGATCGCCGTGTACGTCAGCCCGAACTTGCTGTGGCAGGTCAGGATCGACAGGTCGGCGATGTCGACGTACAGGTTGGAGAAGTTGCCAGGTGCGACACCGTACCCGCCCGGCTGTGACGGCCCACCGATGACGGCAGGGTTGCCGCCCGCGTTGATGGAGTTCGTCTGGGCGGTGGCGTTGGCGAAGAGCCCGAAGCTCACCAGTGTCGATCCGGTCGTGTTCGGGACGGTCTGCTGCCAGTGCTGGACGCCAGCGCCCGTGTGGGCTCCCTGGATGGTCAGCGTGAGCTTGCGGCCAGTCGCCGCCACGACGGGCAGCGTCAGCTGCGCGTTGCCCAGGGTGCTTCCGCCAGTCTTGAGCGGGCCCGCGATCCCGTAAAAAGACGCGGTCGCCGGTGGGATGAGGACGGTGGCTGCGCCGGCGTGGGCATGCGCGTAGGTGGCTGCGGCGTCGATGGCGGCCTGGATGGCTGCGGTGTCGTCGTTGGCCCACATGGCAGGCACGCCGGAGACGGTGGTGCCCGCGGCCGCGGACAGCGTCACCTGCGTGCTACTGGTGTACGCAGCGATGGTGCCGACCAGGGTCTCGCCGGAGGCGCCCGCGCCGAGGACCATGACGTTCTTGCCGACGTCACCCGAGACGAACGGGCCGCTCGCGCTGGTCAAAGTCGCGCTGCCTGACGTCATGGCGGCATCCGCGGCGACCTTGCCGTTCCCGACCGCCCCGTACTCGGTGACATCGAAAATCCAAGCCGGCTTGTCTTTGGTCGCCGAGGTGCCAAGGCCCAGATTCGTGCGCGCCGTCGCCGGAGACTGCAGATCCGACAGATTCGCCGACTTTGCCAGGTACTTCGTCGCAGCGTCGGCGCGGTCCCCGTGGGGGTCCGAAGCTGTGGCGTGGGCCGACACCTTGGCCGTCGCATCGGCTGCTGCGGTGACGACTGCTGCGGCTTCAGCTGCGTCCGCCTTGCCCTGCGCCCCGGCCTGGGTCTCGAGGGTGCTGGTGTCAACAATGCCGTGGATGTCAGTCGTGTCGGCTGCGTGCGCAGCCAGGGCCGTGGTAGCCGCAGCGCGGTCGCCGTGCGGGTCCAAGGCGGCCGCGTGGGAGACAACGGCAGCTGCTGCGGTGCCCTCGGGGTCGGCGTCGACGTCTGTGGCGGTCAGCTCGACTGCTCCGACCTTGCCGTTGACGGATGAGACGGCCCCGCCGCCGGGAGCGGTGCCGCCGCCAGGAGTTGGGACGGGCGTAAGGTCTGCGAGGTACACGGTGCCGGTGCCGGTGATGTTGGCCCAGAAGCCGTATCGGGTGCCGCGGGCGGGCTGCACGTCCACCCACCAGCGCCAGCCTTCCGGCAGGATGCCGGCAGCATCGCAGGGGAGGATCTGCACGCTGAAGTGCCCAGCTGCGTCCAGGGTGACGACGCCGCCGCCGGTGTAGACGGCGTTCCGCCCGGAGTCGACGAGCCGAGCAGATGGCGTCAGGACGACGCGGCCACTGAAGGGGGTGCCGGCGACCGCGGAGGGCAGAGTGCCGGTGAACGTGACGACGGGGGTGCCGGACGGAAAGGGCATCGGGCACCTCCTCGCGTCAGGCGGCTGCAGGCAGGGGTGGCGGCGGGCCGGGTTCGATGAGCTCGCTGGTGTACTCGTCGCGCGAGGCTGGCAGCAGCTCGAAGACGTTGTAGCGGACGCGGCCGCGGCCGGAGCCGTACCGCTTGATGCGGCCTTCGTGTGCCCATCGTCGGATGGTGACGCCGGGCCGGCCGGCGTAGTAGGCGGCGGCTTCTTCGTCGACGAGGGCGATGCCGGGCACGGTCACCTCCGCGGAAACGACTGAGGCCCGCCGAGTGGGCGGGCCTCAAAGTCACACGTGTGCAGTGAGACGAACGATACGTTCGCGCAGGTCAGCCGTCAACCTTTGCTGACAATCGCATCTATCAGGCCGAGTTGGCTCGTTGAAGTCGTCCATTACCGTTGCCGGTCCTGCAACGCGGAGGCCCCCGCGCCCGGCAGAATGCCGCTGTGGGGGCCTCCATCATGATCCGCGCCGCATCACGCGCCGAGTGTCAGCGCGAGCTGGACTGGTATTGCGCTGCGCGTGGCGCCCGCCCGGTGCTGCTGCCGACGGACCGTCTGGGCGAGGGCTGGATCGCGCGTGCGGTCCTCATGCCGGCGGCCCCGGCCGGTGAAGGCCAGGGCCGCGAGGGATCGGTCAGCTGACGGGCTGGAGTTCGCTGGCGGAACAGAGGACGGGGGCGATGAAGGGGCTGATCCTGTGCACCGTCCAGCGCCCCTGGGTGAGCGGGCCGGGTGGCACTTCATCGACTATGCGCCCGGTCTTGCCGACGGCGCGGGGGTCGTCCGCGCAGCTGACGATCAGAACCTCTTGGCCTGCCTTGAACATGGCATCTCCTCACTTCCCGTTGATCGTCTTTGCGATGAGCCCGCGGGTCTCGGTCGAGATGGTGTGGTGCGTCTGCTGGACCGGCCCGCTGTAGTGGTGGTGGTGCTCGGTGTGCACGCCCTGCAGTCCGCGTCCGAGAGCGCTGATTGCTGCTTTGACGGCGAGGACGAAGGCGATCGGCGTGATGCCGGCGATGGCCAGGGTGGTCGGGTCGACGCCCCCGAGGGTGTACAGCACGAGGCTGGCGGCTGCTCCGATCGGGAGTGAAGCGGCGCCCGCGGCGAGCATGAGCACACTGACGTCCGTTGCGCGTTGGCTCATCGGCGGTCGGCCGGGCTGGGGGACGGGCGGGGTGTCCCCGACGACGGGCAGCGGGTTGGGGTCGCGGTAGGCGGTCGGGGCGGCCATCGCCTCCTCGACGGCCTGGATGATGCGGGCGGCCTGCTCGCGGTCGGCATCGGTGGTCACGATTGTCTCCTTTGGTGCGATTTATGCCGACTGACAGGCGTGGGGGTGTCAGGGCGGGGTGTCAGGGGGTGTCAGCTCGTGCGCGCGCACGCGTTGTCTAAGGCCGGCGGGGGTGTCAGAGCCGCTGACACCCCCGCTGACACCTGTTGAGGGTGTCAGCGGGTGTCAGTGCAGGTCAGAGGGGTGTCAGACCGCTTCGGCCATGACCGGGTAGAGCAGCCGGTACACGCCAGGCTGGTCGGTGTCGGCGAGGTGGATGCCTTCGTCGGCGAGTTCGCCGAGGGTCGGGGAGATCCAGGCGCGGGACCGGCCGACGCGCGGGCTGCGGCTGCCGCCCTCGTAGGGGCCGAAGTCCTTCGGGCCGATGGTGTCGCGCTGCTGCTGCCGGAACTCGTCAAGCATCTCCAGCAGGGTGGCCATGGCCTCTTCGGTGCCGCGGTCCTGGCCGTCCTTCTGCGGGGCCGCTAGGGGGAATGCTTCGCCGGCGGGCTCGAGCTCCTGGTCGATGTCGACGTCAAGGTCCATCGGGCCGTCGTCCTCGTCGTCGAGGAGGAGCTGGTGGGCGAGCTGGGCCTCGAGGAGCGCCTCGTCATCCGCGGGGACGGTGGGGTGCTGCATGGGCTGCTCCTGGTCGTAGCGGGTGCGGTTGGCGTAGGCGGGTCCTGCGGCGTTGGCTGTGATGGGGTCGGCGTAGGTCCGGGGCGCGGCGGCGAGGGCCTGCGTGATCTGCTGGTCGTCGATGAGGTGGGTGCGCATGGGGAAGGGGTAGCGCTCTTCGTCGATGCCGGGGGCGACGAGGTAGGCGTAGCCGGGCTTGCGGTTCTGCCAGACTTCAGGGCGGGCGCCGGCGTCGCGAACATCATCAGGGAGGGCCATGTCAGCGGTGGTGCCGCCCTTGACGCCGAAGACGAAGGCTCCGCCCAGCTGTTCCCGCACGTCAGTGGGCATGGACGAGGCGGACGGCCGCTGAAGGCTGATGATGACGCTAATGCCTGCGGAGCGGGCCTCCATGACGAGGCCTTCCATCTCGGTGCCGTCGCGGAAGAACTTTGCGGCCTCCTCGATCCACACGATCATGTACGGCATACCGAGCTGGTCGAAGACCTTCGGCGTCCAGTTCTTGTAGCCGTGTCGGCCCATGGCGTCGGCGCGGGCAGTGATGACGTGCGAGAGGGCGGAGATCATCGTTTCACCGCCGGACATGGTCATCTCGACCCAGTCGAGGTATGGCAGGAACGGGGCGAAGGTCTGTAGCCCCTTGGACGGGTCGATGGCCCACACGATGACGTCTCGCCTGGTCAGGGCCTCAGTGGCGGCGACGGATACGCCTGCCGACTTGCCGGAGCCGTTCATGCCTGCGGCGAGGAAGTGGGTGGCGTTGCGGCCGGCGGCCCACGGGAACCACAGTTGGGCGACTTCGCCGTCCTCGTAGATGCCGACGACGATGGGGTCGGTGACGGATCCACCGGGCGCGGAAGGGCCGGGCCAGGGGGTGGGTTCCTTGAGCATGTCCTGCGGGATGATGACGAGGGTGGCTCGGTCGGCGTGGTCGGGGTCGCTGAGGATCTTCACCGAGGTCGGGGATACGCCCAGCTCGCCGGCGATGTAGCGGATGCGGTTACCGAGGTCTTCGGCGGTTACTTCGCCGCCCGCAAGCTGCAGGGGCACCGTCACCTTGTTGGGTTCGACCTTGGGCTTGCCTCGGAGCATCACCTTCGCGGCGCCGACCGCCTTGACCAGAAGCCCGGTATCGTCGGAGCCCTTGACCTGCTGCTTTACAGCGTCGGGGTCGTCGCGCATGACCTTGCGAATGTTCCACGAGGCTGCAATGACTGCGCCGCCCATGAGGAGCCAGGAGAGTTGGCCGCCGCCGAGGGGGTCGGTGAAGGTGGCGATGGTGAGGTAGCCGGTACCGAAGGCCGCAGTGGCGGTGGCATGGACCCTGCGGGGCAGGCGGGTGGTGTCGCCGGTCCACCATGTGGCGGCGGTAAGGGCTCCGGAGGCGAGGGTCATGCCGATGGCGGCGGGGGCGTTGTCGGCCCAGAAGGCATGGCCCAGGAGGCTTGCCGGAACTTCGGCGGCGACGGCCAGCCAGGGCCGGCCGTGCGGGGAGAGCGCGGCTTTCATCAGGCCGGCCTTGGTGGTGTCAGCCATGGTGTCACCTCAGGTGTCAGCGGGTGTCAGTGCAGGTCAGAGGGGTGTCAGCGGATTACGGCTGCGGCGATCACGTAGAGCGCGAAGGCGCTGATTGCGAGGGTGATGCCGTCGCCGAGCGGGACGTACCAGCGGACCCGGAGGACCGCGGCGAAGCCCAGCGCAGCGACGGCGGCTACGGCGAGGTCCACTTCACCGCCACACGAACGGCTGGCGGGGGGCCTGCGGGGCACGCCCCTTGCCGATCCGGTTAAGTTCGGCCTCGTACTCGCGCTGGAAGGCGGCGTACAGGGTCACGTACAGCTTGGCGATCAGCTTCTCCGCCGCGGCGATCTTCTTGAGGTGGCGTGCGACCTTCATGGCCCGGATCCGGGCCCCGGCGTGGGAGCCGGCGGTGTCGGGGATGTGCCGCAGGATCGCCATCAGGGCCTCGGCGTCCATGGCCACGCGGGTGGCTCGGTCGCGGGCTTCGCGGCGCCCGTGGTTGGCGTAGGCGTGGATGTCTTCGTTGCTGGTGAAGTCCGACCCGGGCACCGGCTTGACGCCAGCCGCGGCCGGCGGGGTGGCTGCGCCGTTGACGATGGTCTTGTTGACGGACAGTGTCAGCGGCGGCAGGACACTTCCCGGGCCGGGCAGGTTGACGCTGAGCTTGTTGGTCCGGGTGGTGGGCTGCGTCGGCTGCTGAGTCGACCCAGGCTGGCCGGGTCGGAGCTGGCTCACAGATCGAGGCTGAGGTGTTGTCACTTGGTGCTCTCCTGTCGGTCGGTGGCGATGCTCGCGATGAGCTGCTGACCCCATCGGGCGGTGCGCCCGTAGAGTCGGCCGAGGTCGGCTCCGGTGAGCGGTTGCCCCTTGGCGACGCTGTCGCGATACGCGGCAGCAGCGTCGATGCGGGGGTCACGCCGGATGGTCTTCTTGGACTTGCGGCGGGGCGAAGTCTTCGCCTCGGCGGTGCGCGTGCGGACCCCTTTGGCGGGCTGCGAAATTTCGCGTCGCGTTTCGCGCTGACCGAGGGCGGCTGCGAACCCGAACGCTTCGCTCGCTACCGGCTCCTCACCTGCATCGTTCGCCGTCGCGAGAGGCGAAGTATCGGCGATAGTCGAGGCGAAAATTTCGCCCTCTACATCGGGCGAAATTCGGGTGGGCCGGAAGGGGGCCGGAAGGAGTTCGAGGGGGCGCCGGCGGGACAACTCGCGCTGCTTGCTCTGGCGGGCCAGTTCAATGTCGAAGTCGGTGTCGATTTCGCCCAGTGTGAGCTCGGCACCCATGCGGCGGCGGCGCATCTCGACGCCGTGCATGGCTTCTTCGAAGGTCATGCCCCGCTCGATCGCAGCCAGCTTGTGCCGCTCTTCGTCGGTGAGGGCGGCCGGGTCCCGCATGTCGGCGAGGGCGAGGATCCACACAGCCTTCGCTCCAAGCGGAAGGAGCGGACCGGCGGCGGCCATTGCGGGAGATCCTTGGCTGATGCCGTGCCAGATGAGGAGTCCGGCAACCGCGAAGATGCCAGCCCATCCGAGGCCAGGGACGATCCAACGATTCCCCGAGACGCGAAGGCCGCGGGCCTCGGCAAGGATGACGGACGCCCAGATGATGTCCGCGCCTGCCGCGACGGTGAAGCCGACGGGGCCGGCGCCGAGGAGGTCGACGAGGCTCCAGGTCGTCCACACGAGGGATGCCGCAGACAGGGCGGCCGCGGGGATCATGAGGGGCGAGTACGTCTTCATGCCGCCCTCCAGCGAGTGCGAGTGATGAAAGCGATGGTGGCAATGAGTGCGGCGCCGAGGGCCCAGCCGCCACCGGGTCCGGCGAGGACCCAGTTGACGGAGGTGAGGAGCCCGCCGGAGACGGCAGGGCGGGTGAGAATGAGAAGGATTCCGAGCGTCCAGGCGAGGGCGGCTGCGGGGCGCATGTTGTGGGTGGTCATGGTGGCTGCTCCTCTCGGTGCGGTTGGCCCCGCCACCCGACTTGCTCGGGCGGCGGGGCGCTGGGTCAGTTGTCGCGTTCGGCGAGCTTGGCCAGCGTCTCGTCCAGCTCGCGGTGGGCCCGCTCCTGCTCTTCCAACTGCTTGCGGAGGGCTTCCTGGATCTCTTCGGGCGTCTGCATGCTGGGCTCCTCAGCTGGCCTTGGCGTCGCGGTTGCGGTAGAGGCGGGTGTCTTCGCCGTAGCGGGCGTTCTGGCCGGCGGGTCGGCCGGGCTCGTAGAGGCCGTCCTCGGGGGCGACATGGTGGTCGTGGCGGGAGCGGGGTCGGGTGCGTTCGTTGTCTCGGGCCCTCGGCGGGGAGGGTTCTCCGCGGCGCATCAGGCGGCCTGGACGGTGCGGAGGGCGTCGATCTCGTCGCTGATCGGCATGTCGGGGTAGACGGTGTCGAAGTCGGCGGCGAGGGCCTCGTAGCGGCGCATCCCGAGCTCGTCGCCGCGGCTCTTGGCCTCGAGGTAGCGGTCGATGAGGTCAAGGCCCGCCTTGTCGGCGGCCTCGAGACGGTCGAGGTGCAGCTCGATGAGCAGGTCAACGGGCATGACGGGTGGTCCTCTCTCGGTGGTCAGGCGGGGTGGCGTTCGGCGATGGCGCGGATGATGTCGGCGGTGAGCTCGACGGACAGGAGGCCCTTGTCGATCGCGGCGAGGGTGGCGAAATCGCGGGCGATCCGCTCGTGGCCCTGCATCAGCGCGGCCGGGTACGTGGCGTACTCGCGCTCGTTGGCCTCGGCCGACTTCCGCAGCAGGCCGGCGGCCTCTTCCAGGTATCGGGACATGGCTGTCCTCCGGTCGGTGGTGCCGGGGTGGGATGGGCCGGCTGGTGTGGCCGGCCCGGGGGTTCAGCTGCGCTGCTGGGTGGCGTAGGCCTCGAGCTCGTCGGCGAGGCCGGCGAAATACGCGGCGCGCTGCTCCCAGTTGCTGCGCTTGAAGGTCTGGATGTCGTCGGCGATCTGCCGGTAGCGGGCGGCGAGCCGGCGGCGGGACTCCGGGGTGTGGTTGCGGTGGGCCATGGCGGCCTCCTCGGCTACTCGCCGTCCTGCGGGTTGATGGGGTCGCTGTCGCCCTGTCCGCACCAGTCGCACGGGCAGTCGCCGGGCTGGCTGGTGCTGCTGGCGGCGGTCGCGAAGGCGAGTCGGGCGGACAACTGGTACGCGGGGAGGCTGCGGCGGGAGGGGTTCGCCTCGTCGGCGAGGATCTCCACGACCCGGACGGCGAGGCCCTCGGCGTGCCACTCCTCGGCGAGCGCCAGGGCGGGGGCGGGGGCGGCCATCAGGCGGCGCTCGGCGTGAGCGTCGTGTAGCTGACGAGCCGGTCGTAGCGGTTTTCCCGCGCCGTGTCCAGGTCGGTCGACGTGAGACCGGCGGCCTGGAGGTAGCCGAGGACGTCGCGGAGCATTCCCGGGACCTGGGTCGGGTCGTCGCCGCCGAGGGCGTCGACGAGGACGAGGTCGACCGGGTTCCGCGGGTCGGTCTGGTCCGGGTCGGTCTCGTCGCTGGTCGGCAGCCGGTAGGCGTCGACGGCGCTGCGGTGGTAGGCGGTCGGGTCGTCGTAGACGAAGATCCGCACCCCGTGGAGCTTGATGACGCGGTTGATGCGGCGGGCGAGCTGCACGAGCTGCTTGCCGCTGTGGACCGTCTCGGTGACGAAGCCGGCGTCGATGGCGGCGGCGACGGCCTCTTCGATGCCGAGCTGTGCCGGGCCCATGCCCCAGCCGAGGGCGGTCACGGCGGTCCACTCGTAGCCGCTGCTGGCCAGCCGGTCGATGATGTCCGCGACGGTGGCCGAGCGCTCGAAGACGAGCGCGGTGGTGTCGGTACTACGCAAAGCGCCAGTACGATGCGTCATGTCTGGTCCCCTGCTTCCTTCAGGTGATCCGGATGGCCAGCCCAGGTGGTGACACACCTGGGCTGGGTGGGTCGGCCTGCGATGTAGGAGTTGCAGGTCGGCCCTTTTCAGTTGTGCGGCGCGGCCCGCGGACCAAGGCCCGGTAGGAGTGAGCCGCGCTTTCAAGCTCTGATTTCAAGGTAGACCTTGAACAGGTCGGCGTCAAGCTCCTTCTTGAAAGAGGATGCGGCGCCCCCTACTCTCACTACATGAATCCGTCCTTGGAGGCCGCCGCCACCAGAGTCCGCGACACCCTGACCGCCATCACCGACCCGACCACCCGCTACCAAGCGCTGGTCGGACTCGAGGCCATGGTCACGGCCGTCCTGAGAGAGGTACGCCAGCAGACCGCCGTCGAGCTCCACGACGAGGGTCGGCCCTGGCGTGAGGTTGGGGAGGTGATGGGCGGTGTTAGCGCGCAGCGCGCACACCAAATCTCCAAGGGCGAGTAGCCCTGGAAGTGCGAGAAGGCCCCCGCTCGAGATGAGCGAGGGCCTTCGTCATGCAGTGTGCGCAATGGCTCGGACGTCCAGCGCGTCGGCCTCCATGTCGATGGCGGCAGCCAATCCATGCAGGGTCATCTCGGGATCGTCGGCGTTCTCCCGGCAAGCGCTGGCGATGGCCCGGAGGAGCAGGACCGCGGCGTCGCATCCGATGTACGGCTGGCCATCGCTGCCGGTGGCGATGGGGATCTGGCTGGCGGCCGAGTCGGTCATGCCGCGGCCCTACTGGCCGGCTGCAGGTGGAGGATCTCGGCGTGCGCGTATTCGGTGGCGCAGTATGCACAGGTGCCGCCGTGGCCGCTGACGGTGGCGCGGAGGATGCCGGGGCAGTCCTCGGTGGCGCAGCGGACGGGTACGCCGCGGGGTGCCCGTTCGCCGCTGGCCATGCGGTCGAGGCGCCGGTGGAGCGTCTCGAGCTCGCGGAGCATTTCGTCGACCGCGGGATGTTCGGTGCAGGCCCAGCCGAGGTTGAAGCGGAGCGTGGCCGCCGCTTGGTCGACGCGCTGCTGCAGGGTGCCGCCCTTCGACCGCGCGCCCCGGCCGTGCTCCGCCCAGTCGCGCACCCAGGTCTCGAGCATGCCGAGCACGGGCCCGGTTTCGATCATGAGGTCGAGGGTGTCGAGGCTGCAGGGGGCGCCGGATCCGGCGGACTGTCGGCCGATGGTGCCGCTGCGGGGCCGGCCGGCGGGGGTGAGCAGGCGGTCGAGGTTGGCGTACAGGCCGTCCGGGCCGGCTATGGCGGCGAGCTGCTGGCGGGCCCGGTCCTGGCAGGCGAGGCAGGCGAGTCGGTCGGCCTCGTAGTCGTAGAGCGGCTGGTGGCAGGCGATGCAGCGGTCCATGCGGTGCTCCTTGCGGCGGCGCGGGGTGGTCAGGCGGTGTGCTGGGGGTTGGTCACGGTCGGGGCTCCGTCTGGTCGAGGGCGCCGAGGATGCGATCTGCGATGTTGTCGAAATTTGCAGTCCAGGCGGCGCCGTCTCGGATGTCCTCGGCGAGGGCACGACCGCGGGCGAGTGCGGCCTCGGCCGTCTCGGCCCGCTGCTGCATCTCCTCGTACCGGTCGGTGATGGCGTGGCGGATGCGGCTGTACTCGGCGATGAGGCGCCTGGCTTCGTCGGCGTCGGTGCTGTCGACGGCCTGCTGCTCCAGCCCGAGGAGGCGGGCCTCGAGCTCGGGGTCGCTGCTGGCGGCGTGCTCGATTTGCCATAGGCGCAGGAATGCTGGGGTGGGCTGGCCTATGGCGTGGAGCTGGCGGTCGTAGTCGGGGAGCCGGTGGGGGCAGTCGGTGGCGATGGCGGCGCGGAGAGTGTCGGCGTCGGTGGTGGCCATCAGAGGTACTCCTCGGGTACGGGGATGGTGGTGATCCGGATGTGGTCGCCGTGGGGTGTCCACCGCCGCCAACCGCCCGCCGCGCGTCCGGCTTCGGGCTCGACGCGGTGCTCGCGGAGGCGCTGCTGGGCGGTTGGCCTGGGGGACGGTGGCGTGGGAGCCGGGGCGGAGTGGCAGGGCTCCGGCTCCCACAGGGCCAGCTGGGTGGTCACGCGGTGGGCCGGTGGGGTGTGGCTTCGGGTGTGGCGTCGGTCCACCAGACGGTGTCGTCGTCGTGGTCGGCGCGGTGCCAGCTGTCGTGGCCGGCGTCGAGGGTGCAGTGGTGGGTGCGGCCGGTGACGGGCTGGTCGTCGAGGCTCGCGGTGCAGGGGGCGGGCATGGCTACTCCTCGGCGCTGGTGACGGGCTGGGTGCACCAGGGGCAGCCGGTGACGGGGCTGGTGTGGTGCTGGTCGTGGACGGGCCGGTAGTGCGTGCAGTGCTCGACGTCGCCGGGCTGTCCGGCGAGGAGCGTGCGGAGTGCGGCCAGCGCGTCGTCGGTGAGGCCGATGTCGACGGACCAGGCCTGGGTGTCGAGGTAGGTGATGTCGGGGAGGTGAAGGATCACGCCGTCGCCGTCCGGGTTCGGGGTGATGCGGGGCAGCTCGGTCATCGGGGGCTCCCGTCGGCCTTGAGGTTGAACAGGCAGGTCTCCGGGGCGCCGTTGCAGTTGCCGCAGGAGTGGTCGGGTCGCGCGGCGAGGACCTTCAGGGCCGCGATCAGGGCGACGGGGTCGGCTCCGATCTCCTCGGAGTCGGTGGCGGCTTCGTCCAGCCAGTTGGCGAACGCGTGCACGACGCTCGCCGGGAGCTGGACGGCTTCGGCCTCGAAGGCGCCCTCGGGGATCAGGTCTCGCAGGACGTCGGCGGCGGCGCGGAAGTCGGTGGCGGGTGGGGGTACGGGCACGGTGGTCTCCTGGGGTGGGGTGGGCCGGTCGTCCCGCGGGCTGCGGGACGACCAGGCAGGGGGCGGGGGTTAGGCGGGACGCAGCTCGGCGGCCGTGTACGACGCGGGCATCTGATCCGGGTCGTCGTCGAGAAGGACGCCGTAGCGTCCGCCGCCCTCGGAGTTGGCGATGGTGCCGAGGGTCCCGGCCGGGGCGGAGTACGCGCCGGCCCAGGCGGCGGGGGCGTTGACGGCGGTACGGACTCGCTGGCCGACGGTGAAGTTCATGGGTGCCTCCTGGGTGTGTTGCGGGTCGGGTCAGGCGGACGGTTGGGCAGCCGCGCGGAGCCGGTCGAACAGGTCGGCGGCTTCGTCCGGGTAGGAGTCGGTGCCGTCGTCCTCGCTGCACTCGGTCGCCTTGTGCAGGTCGTAGTCGAAGTCGGCGAGCCAGCCGCGGAGGGCGGTCTCGAGGTCGGCGACGGTGACGGTGATGTGCTCGCTCATTGCGGGTCTCCTTGAGCGGTGTTGTTCAGCAGGTCGAGTACCTGCTGGCGGGTGGGCCGCTGGTGGTACCAGGCGGCTAGTGATGGGGCGTCTATCCGGGTCGCGAGGAGCTGCTCCGCCTCGCGGACTTCGGGGGTGTGGGCCATTGCGGGGTGTCCGTGGAGGGCGATGGCGAGGGCGCCGACGATGTCGACCCGGCAGAACTCGGGTGGGGTGCCGGCCTGGGCTTGGTTGGCGTCCCACAGGTAGTGGCGGTGGAAGCCGTTGGCGGTAATGACGGCCGCTGCCAGGCGCAGGGCGTCGTGGGGAGTCATGACGCGGGGCGGGTGGGCGGCCGGCGCAGGAGGCGCTCGGTGGAGCGCTGGATGCTGCGCTGAAGGGCGGCTTGGGCGAGGCGGCCGGCGTTCCAGGCGGCGAGTAGACGCAGCTGCTCGGTGGTGGCGGGGGCGGGCTGGTCGGTCATGGCTGGCTCCTGGGTGGTGTCGGGGTCTGGTGGGCGGTCAGGCCGTGTCGGGCTGGCTGCGGGTGGTGATCCAGGCGGCGTGGCTGCCGGCTTCGGGGGCGGGGTTCTGCCACAGCACGCCGTAGGGCTTCTCGACGGCGACGAGGCCGACGGTGGCGGGGTCGACGCAGCGGCGGTCTATACCGAGGCGGCCTTGGCGGTGGCGGTCGGCGGCGTTGTCGGTGCTGAAAGTGCGGTGGCAGTTGGGGGCGGCGCAGTGGGCGCGGGTGAGTCCGGTCCACCAGGCTCCGCAGGAGCACGGGATGGCGTTGGCGGGGCGGGGTCCTTCGGGGTGGGTCACTTCTGCCTCGATTCGCTGTGTGGTGCGGGATCTGGCGGGCTTTGGGGGGCGGGTTGGCGCCAACCACGTAGGTGGGGGGTCGAACCCGCCAGGGACTTAACTGGCGAGTAGCTTCCGGGCCTTGAGCTTCTCCCGGTACGCCTTCTCGGCCTCCGGGCACCCGAGCCGGCACTCCTGCGGCTTCTCGCCGCGGCGGACGTGCGCCACGTAGCCGGGATGGTCACCGTGGCGTCGGGGACGGCCGTCGAGGAGGCCGGCTTGGCAGGCGAGGATGACGGCTTGCGCCATCGTGCGGGCGCCGAGCCGCAGGAACAGTCGGTGGGCGGCGCCCCGCACGGTGGTCTCGGCGATGCCCAACTCGCGGGCGATGTCGGCGTAGGTGCGGCCGGCGCTTGAGCGTTCGAGGACCGCGGCCTCGCGGGGCGGGAGGTGGACCACGGCGGACTCCGTTCGTGAGAGGGTGGGTCGGGTACCCCCGCCCGCTGCCTGGGCGGGGGTGCACTGCTGTCAGACGGCGGGCAGTGTGAGCACGAGTCGCCGATCGAATCCGCCGCGCTCGGCGTGCTTGCGGATACGGGCCGCCTCGAGGTCGTCGGGGGTCCAGCCGCACACGGCGGCGAGGGCGCGCACCACCTCGAGGATGTCGGCGAGTTCGGCGAGCAGCTCGTCCGGGCTTTCAGCCGCGACGGCTTCGGCAGCTTCCTCCCCGAGCTTTTCGACGAGGAGCTCGGCCATCTCGGCCCGGCCGGCGACATGCACGGCAAGCTGCTCGCCTCGGGCGGCGGCGATCTCGGGGATCCGGTCGCGGATCAGCTTGGTGGTCATCGGGTGGCCTTTCGGGGTCGTCGTGGGATGGGCTGGTGTAGCGGGCGTCGTGGACGGCGGGTCACGCCGCGTCCTCGTCGGCGGGGTAGGCGGTGTCGAGCCGCTCCGTGATCCACTGCTGGTGGCAGCGGGGGCACTGGTAGCCGCAGCGGGTTCGCTGGCCGTGCCGCCGTTCCTTGACGGGCGGCACGTCGCGCTCGAGGCAGTGGGGGCATGAGTCGTTCATGCGTGACCTCCTTGGCACTGAGGGCAGCGGGGTCCGGGGCTAGGGCCGGTCGGCGCGGTGCCGCAGGGCCAGGCGCCCGGGCGGGCGATGTGCACGGGGCCCTGCTCGAGCTCCGGCTCGGCAGTCCGCTGCTTGGGCGCCTTGGGAGCGATACCGGCGGCCATGAGGAGCACGGCGACCAGGTCGCCCTCGGCGCGAGCGGCGGCGATGTCTTCGGCGGTCAAATCGGTCACGTCTGGGCCATGTCGACAAACCGTGCATAGTGGCCCTGGAAGGCGGTGGTGATCGTGGCGGTGGGGCCGCCGCGGTGCTTGCCGACGATGAAGTCGGCCTCACCGGCCCGGGGGGATTCCTTCTCGTAGGCGTCTTCGCGGTGCAGGAGGATCACGATGTCGGCGTCCTGCTCGATCGAGCCGGACTCACGCAGGTCGGAGACCATGGGCTTCTTCTCCTGCCGCTGCTCCGGTCCGCGGTTGAGCTGGGCCAGGATGATCACGGTGATGCCGAACTCCTTGGCCAGCAGCTTCATCTGGCGGGACAGCTCGGATACGGCCACCTGCCGCGACTCGGCCTTGGGTGCCTGCATCAGTTGCAGGTAGTCGACGATCACCAAGCGCAGGCCGGCGGTGCGGACGAGGTGCCGGACCTTGGCGCGGAGGGCGGGCATCGACAGGTTGGGCGCGTCGCTGATGTGCAGCGGCGCCGGGATGATCGCTTGGGCGGCCTGGGCCATGCGGACCGCGCCGGCGTCGTCGACGATGCCCAGCTTCACGTGGTGCAGAGCGACGCGGGCTTCGGCGCAGCCGATGGCGTTGGCGAGGTCGTCGCGGTCCATCTCGAGCGACTCGACGAGGGTTGGGATGCTGTGGCGGACGGCTGCGGCGCGGGCGAAGCCGAGGGCGCAGGTGGTCTTGCCCATGGCGGGCCGGGCGCCGATGACGACGAGCTGGCCGGGTGCCCAGCCGCCGCAGAGCAAGCTGTCGAGGTCGGTGAAGCCGGTCGGGATTCGGTTCTCGTTCGTCGGGGGCGTGACGCCGCGTTCGAGGACGCCGGCCATGAGGCTGCCGACCATGACGGTGTCGCTGTCGGTGCTGACGCGGACTACGCCGTCGAGTTCGAGCTGGGCTGCGGCCACGTCGTCGTCGGGGTCGAAGGCTTCGGAGTTGCCGCGGGCGACGGCTGCGTGCCCGTGGGCGACGAGCCGGGCGGCGACGGCCTTTCGGGTGATGCGCTGAGCGGCCCAGGAGGCAGAGCCGGGCGAGGCCTCGGTGTACAGCTGGGCAAGCTCGTCGATGGTGGCGGGCACGGTGGGCATGCGGCCGTCGGCGCGCCAGGCTTTGAGCTGCCGGTCGATGGCCTCCCAGCGGATGCTGCCGGGCGCCAGGTTGGTGCGGATCTCTTCTACGGCGTACCAGATCCACCGGTAGCGGTCGATGGTGAAGTCGGCGGGGTCGAAGCCCTGGGCGGGCAGGTCGTCGACGAGGTCCGTCTGGACCATGGCGGCGGCGGCGAGGATCCGCTCGGCGTCCGGGTCGGCGGGGCGATTAGGCAGGACGGGGGCGCTGTCGTCGAGGGGGGCCTCCCACAGATCGGCGCTCACTGGCCACCGCCCTTGCGGCGGTCGGCGCCGCCCAGACGGACGACTCCGCCGCGGAAGATCTCGGCGCTGCGGGAGGTGACGCGCTCGCCGACGATGTGGCTGATCTGGTCGGGCTTGACGTCGCTCGTGATCACTACGGGAAGCCGGTTGATGTACCGCTCGTCGAAGATCTCGTAGAGGCGCTCCTGGGTCCAGCCGTTGGGGGAGACGCGGGCGGCGGCGAGGTCGTCGATGTAGAGCAGGCTTGCGGTCTGCAGCTCCTTCATGAGCCGCTTCGGGGTTCCGCCCTCGCTGTCAGGTCGAAGCGCATCGAACAGGCTGGTGGAACGCCAGGTCTGGACGACAGGGGTGCCGCGGTAGGTTCCGTCGAACTGGGCGCCTACCCAGAGGCGGATGGCCTGCCAGGCGGAATGGGTCTTGCCGACTCCGAGGGCGCCCCACAGGAAGAGGCTGACGGGTGCGTCGGACCCGCACGCCGCCCAGTCGGTGATGCGGGGGGCCAGGTCGATTTCGTCGCGGTACAGGGCCGGAATGCGGGCGGCGAAGGCGGCGACGGCGTTGTCGCGTCGCTCGTTCCTCCAGGAGGCCATGGGGTCGTTATCCGAACTGTGAACCATCTTCGATCTCCTCGTCGGTCATGTGTCGGGGTGCGGTGGTGGGGCCAGTCGGCGCGCCGGCGCGCTGCTCGGCGGTGGCCTGCCGGCGGAGGGTGGGGTACTTCTCGCGGAGCTTGGCCGGGCTGAGGATGTGCGCTTGCCAGAAGCTGTTGGCGTGGGCCCAGTCGATGGCCGCGATGGCCTGGTCCGGCGAGACCTCGTCGAGGTCGATCAGGCGGCGCATGTCGGTTCGCCACTTGTCGGTGATGCGGGGGCGCTTGTCGCCGCCCTTCTCGATCACGGTGGCGAGGTGCTTGCAGACGCGCTCGACGTCGTGGCGAGGGGGAGCTTCCGCGGACTCCGAAGGAGTTCGAGAAGTCTTTTCTTTTACTTCTGTCTCTGTCTCTGTCTCTGCTTCGGTTTTGCTTCGCGGTTGCTTCGGTTTTGCTGAAGCACTTGCTTCGCGGTTTGCTTCGGCGGCGGAGGCGGCTCGGCGGGACTCTCCGGACCGCCTTCCGCCCCGCCGACCTGCGGCTGCTCGCTTGGCGCTGAGCTCGGCCACCTCGGAAGCGGAACGCTGGTGCCATGTGTAGTCGTGTACGACGTAGGTGTCGGCGGCCGCCGGCGGGCACTTCGGGCAGTCGTGTTCACCTTCGTGCCACAAGCCAACGCGTAGCAGTGCCGAAGCAAGTGCTTCGGGTTTGCTTGAGTCCGTGAGGCGGCCGATGAGGCGCTTCGGAATCACGCCGTCGGTCAGCTGACGGGAGGAGTAGGCCAGCCCGCAGATGTAGAGCCAGGCTGCCTCTCCACCGGCTTCGATGATCTTCGGGTGGTCCGGCAGACCGTCGTGCACCCTGACGTAGGTGCGCTTGTCCTTCTCGGTCATCCGACGTCTTCTCTCTGGCTGGCTGGTGCGGGTGGCTAGGCGGCGGTGCGGAGTTCGCGGAGCTTCGTCGTCACGTAGTCGGGGCTCATGCCGAGGCGGGCGGCGATCTCGTGCTCGGGGATGCCGAAGGACGCGAGGTGCGCGATCTCCTGCCGCCGGTAGGCAGCCAGCTCGCGTCGGTCCATTTCGGCCGGCTGCTCCGCGCTGGCCGACGGGTCGTCGATCGTGTCGTCGTCCCAGGCGGCCGGGGGCGCCCAACCGTGGCGGGCGGCCCAGGCCCTGGTCTGGGCAGCGGCGAGGGGGGTGACGCCGGCGGCTTCGGGGCGGACGTTCCACAGCCTGTTGTAGGTCTGTGCGATGCGCTGGGCGGTTGCCCCGTAGACGCCGTCGCGGTGGAGCAGGAAGTGCATGTACTGCGGGTGCATGCCGGCCTGGCGTCCGATGGTCAGCAGGGGCCATCCGTTGGAGCACAGGGCCTGGATTCGGCGCCGCGTTCCGGTGGAGTCGACGCGGCCGGGTACGACGTCCTCGGCGTTGACTGCGAGCAGCGCTTCCGCGTTGGCCTGTCGGATGGCGCCTCGGCGCTTCTTGTTCTGGCGGTAGATCGTCCTGCTGATGGTTGCGCTGGAGATCCCGCTGTGGCGGGCGATTCGGTCGATGGAGATCCCGGCTGCCATGAGGGTGCGAATGTGCTGGCCTACGGGCTCGGAGGGCACCATGGGTCCCTTGGCGGGGTTGCTGTTCACTGCGGGTCCTCCTTGCTGCGCGGGTGGGGGATGTCGTGCGGGGTGGCGTGCCAGATGCCGAGGCAGGTCTCGAGGTCGGCTGCTGCCTGGAGTCGGTCACGGGCGGTCTTGGCGGCGGCGATGTCGCGGAGGACGTCGGCCCTGGTGCGGGCGGCCTCCTGGGCGGTGCGCTGGAAGCGGCGGTCGGTACGGGGCTTGTGCCATCGGTCCCAGCCGTGGGTGGCGATCACGAGGACGCCGACCGCGACGGCGATGCACGCCCAGACGGTCTCGGAGGCGTTCATGCCGCCTGCTCCCGTCGTGCGGCCGCGGTGCCCTTCCAGGTGCGAACCCCGGAGTGGTGGGCGGTGGGCCGCGGGGAGCAGGCCCAGCCGGCGGTGCGGATGTAGCCGTCGTCCTTGAGGAGGGTCATGAACCGGCCCCAGTGGTGGGCGGGGTCCGGCGGGTCGGGGAGGTTGCGTTCCTGGACGACCTCGTAGGTGGTGAAGGTCCGCCCGGTGGCGGCGACGGCTATGAAGGCGGGTCGGACTTCCTCGACCCAGGTCTCGTAGTCCTCGGCCCGGCGGCGGGCGGCGGGGACGGTGGGGGTGGGGATGGTTCCGTCGAGGTGGGGCTGGATGGAGGTCATGACGCGGACTCCTCACTGACGGCGGCGATGCCCTCGCAGATGGCGCGGTCGGCGGCAACCTGGGTGTCGTGGTCCCTGCTGCGGGCGGCGACCGCGTTCAGGAAGCTGCCGATGGACTGCTCCTCCGGCGTGGCCGGGGTACGGTCCTCGAGCCGCTTCTCCGTGTCCCAGCAGCGGGTACAGAGGAGGGGCTGCTTGTCGCGGTCGCACCAGCGGCAGGCGACGGGGAGGAGGTGGCAGTTGTGGTCGGGTTCGTAGAGGAAGAGGGGCCGCTGCTGCTTGCAGTGGTCGCAGCGGGATTCGAGCGGCTGGTCCATGGCGGTGTCCTCTCGCGTGCTGTACTGCTGGGGTGGGGTCGGCCGCATGGCCCGCGGCCGACCCCCAGATGCGGGGCTAAAACGGCGGCTCGTCGCTCGGCGTGTCGAGAGCAATCCGGAGCAGGTTGTGGCCGATCTCGGCGCGGAGGTCGATTCCTTCGCGCTTTAGCTCGGCAGCCAGCTCCCGGGCCCAGGTGCGGACTTCGGTGGACGGGCTGTTCACCAGGGCGTGCGCGATGTGGAGGGCCACGACGCTGGTAGTTGCCTCGTAGGCGGTGACGCCGGGCCCCCAGGGGCCAGTCCAGTCAGCCGGCCGATGGGCGGTCATGATGCGCCCCCAGTGAGCTCGTCGGGCGTGACCGGCTTCGGCGGGAACTCCTCGTCGCGGGTGATCTCGCCGCGCTGAATGGACTGGAAGATGACCTGCAGCTGGCCGAGGTCGTGGTCGGTCCACTTGGCCGTGACACGGCCGAGCTTGGCCTCGATCTGTTCGGCTGTGATGCCGATGCCTTCGAACGCGGTGATCGCTTCGGCTGCTCGTTGAGCGCGGGGTTTGTCACCGCCGGCGCCGCTGATCGTGCTGTTGCAGATCGTCTTGGCCTGCTCGATGAACCAGACGGGCAGCACCGTGAAAATCATCTCGCGGAGTCGGCGGGCACCGTTGTTGGCGTTGTTTTCGTACACGTCCCTGAAGTCCGCCAGGTTTTGGGCCTGGTTGTTGGCCCAGCGGGCGTGAGGGACGATGAACGTCGTCGATGCGCGTTCGTTGGACTCCATGTCCCACGCCCATGCCTGCATCTCCGACTGCCGGTACTCGTCGTCGCGACGGAGCTCGGCGACACCGAACTGGATGTTGCCCCAGCAGCGGGCGAGTTCCTTGGCGAGCTGGATGGTCTCCCCGGACACGGTCGAGCTGCCGCGGGGGAACCGGTAGAACGCCCGCTGTGCGAGCTCCTTCTGCGAGCAGGCGGTGCGCATCTTGGCGATGGCCTGGGCCTCGTTGCGGGGGAACTGGCGGGCCACGAGGACAGCGGCCTGGACCTCGGCGACGGCCCGGGACTGCTCGACCGCAGTGCCCTGGCCCACGCGCTCCGGCATGGGGGCTGACTGCAGGTTGGCGGGGTAGTTCACGAGTACTCCTCGTCGTGGCGGATCTGCTCCCAGGGCGGGAGGGAGACGATGGCGACGCCGTCGTGGTGGCCGGGCCAGACGCCCGACTCGGTGCACTCGGCGTACCGTTCGATGGCCCGGCGGTTCTTCTGCCGGCCGCGGCGGACGTCATCGCGGGGCAACTGCAGGACGGTGACCAGGTACGGAGGGGTCTTCTCCTGGAAGACGAAGACCATCTCGGTGTCCTCGTCGCCGAGGTCGAGGGCGATGGCGCCGTCGATGTACCAGGCGGCTTGTTGGTGGTAGCCGTAGGCGGCGACCGTGCGGGCTATCGCGCCGAGGCTGGCGTCGGTGGTGGTCTTGTAGTCGGTGAGGATGAGCCGGCTGCCCTCGCGGCGGTGCTTGGTCCAGTCGAGGAGGGCGCGGCGGGTGATGCCGGACGGGCCGTCGGTCCAGAACAGGGCCTGCTCGGCGACGCCCTCGCCGGGGGCGAAGAGCGGTCCGGCGATGGGGTGCTGGCGGATGGCTGCGGCCATCGCCTTGACCTGCTCGAACTCCTTGGTGAGGAGCGGAGTCTCGCCGTCGAAGCGGGCGGCGTCACGCTCGGCCTGGGCGGCCTTGGTCTTGTAGTCGAGGTGCTTGATCTCGCGGATGTCGGCGCCTTCACCGAGGACGAGGCGGTGGGCGGCATGGCCGAGGTCGAAGACTCGCTTCGGGGGCTGGCCGTGGTCGCGCTCGTACCGGTAGACGGCGGGGCTGCGGTCGAGGAGCTTGCGGGCGCCGGAGGAGGAGAGGCTCCCGCCGGGGACCGGGTCGGCGTGGTACTCCTCGGCGGTCATCCGGTAGACGCCCGGCTCCGTGACGACGCGCGCCTCGGTCGTGACGGCCATCAGAACGGGCACCTCTCGGTGATCGGCGCCCGGCGGATCAGCGGGATGCGGATGCCGCCCCACGGGTTCCAGCAGTCGCAGATCTCGATGCTGGGGACCACAGCGGTTTCGACGCCCTGGCTCTCGGGGTCGGTACGACCGACGCCGTGGCAGTCCTTGCAGTTGGGCTTGGGCTCGCGCTGGAGGTAGAGGGCGTTCTGGTACACCTCGACCCTCAGTCGTCCGATGTGGATGGCCATGTCGTCTCCTGTTTCAGGGATGGGTCGGCCCAGCCCCTGGCGGGGGGAGGTGGGGGCTGGGCCGTGGCCGGAGCGGGTGCTCGACGGCCGGTCGGGTGGTTTGGGCGCCGGGCAGGCGGTCCGTGGGATGCGCCGGCCCGGCGGGTATCAGGCGGCCTGACGGCCGGGGAGCGGCGCCAGCCAGAGCGGCCAGACGCGGATCGGTCGGGCGGGCGGGGTGGCGGTGGCCTGCCGGCTGCCTTCCCCGCGGGGTATGCCGGGGAGGCTCACGCGGCCACCTCCGGCAGTTGCACATCCACGACCCGTCGCGGCGCCGGAAGCTCCACGGCCGGCGTGCACTGCGGTGACTTCCCGCTGAGGCAGATCCGCTCGATGAGCTGCATCTGCTCCGACGCCTTCCGGTCCCACTGGACCCGACGCTCCTCGCGGAGCCGGTCCATGTCGGTGCCGACGTACTCGAACGGGGAGCCGTGGTAGCCGGGCCACCGGTTCCCTGTCTCGTAGTCGAAGAGCATGTTCCGGTAGTCCATCCAGTGCTGCCGGTGGGTGGGGCAGATACCGGCAGGCGGTCGAACGCTGAACCGCATGTCCGGCGGGAACGGCCGGTTCTGGGCCAGGTGGCGGAAGGTGCGCCAGGTGGCTCCCTCCCACCGGTGCCAGGCCGCGTGGATCTCGGGCGGCACGTCTATGCCGAGGTAGATGGCGGGGATGTCGCTCACTGCGGTACCCCCGGCTGGTCGTCGTCCAGGGTCGGCTCGGCGGCGATCAGGTAGGCGATCTGCTCGTCCCGCTTGGCGAGCATCTCGGTCAGCCTGCGGTTCTCCTCCAGCAGCCGTCCCCGCTCGTCGTCGCAGGCGTTCCAGAGGCGGGAGACGATGCCGTCAGCCACGCGGTCGGCGACGACACTGAGCTCGGCCTCGACCTCGTCCTCAAGGGTCCGCCTGAAGCGGTCCAGCTCCGTGGTCACGTGGTCCTCCAGGTGCGTCGCCCCCACAGCAGGAGGCCGGTGAATGCGGCGCCCGCGAGGGCATCCAGGACGGCGGCACGGCGGAGGGTCATGCGGCCACCTGCTTCCCGGCCAGCCGCCGGACGGCCCGCAGGCTCACCTCGGTACGCCGTACCTGGCACGCCACACACGGGCAGCCCCCGCGGTGCTTCCGAGCCGCCGCCGACCGCATGCCGGCCAGCGCCCAGATCAGGTCCGACTCCTCCGCCGGCGACAGGCCCGCAGTCGTGGCCCAAGCCGAATCCCAGATCGTGTTCACGCCGCACGCTCCAGATCCGCGGACTCCCGCCGGTCGGCGTGCGCCAGCAGGATCGCCGCCATCGCCCGCAGAGCTTCCGGGGACGAGCTGTCCGTGTGGAGGGTCACCGGGCCGAGCCGGATCCACGAGTGGACGCCGAACTCCTCGGACTTGATCTCGGCCGGGGTGTCGGTGAGGTGCACGCTCAGCGTGCCGACCGTCGTGCTCACGACGCGCCTCCAGCGGGCAGGTACGGGTACGGGGTGCCGCCGATCAGGCAGCTGCTGTCGGCGTCCAGGTCCAGGAACTGGTGCCGCTGCTCCAGGAGCTGGCCAGCCGTTTCGGCGGAGACCACATCGACGTGGCTGAGAGCGATGTAGCTGCCGTAGCCCCTGAGGAAGACGACGGCCTTTCCGCTGCTGGAGAGGAACGCCGCGCCACGGGTCTGGGTGATCAGCGACCGGTGGCCGCGAGCCCCCGGGTAGGCGACGACCCACGAGCCGACAGGGTTGGTCAGGTTCCAGTTGTCCAGCTGCGAGACCGGAGGCAGGGCGGCCACGGCCGGGGAACCGGTGTCGATCGGGAGGGTGTCAGCCACGGGACTCACCCGCCGTGGGCGCCGGCCCGTCGATGCAGCCGGTGCACGCGTCGGCCTCGCACTCGTCGTGGTGCAGGATCACCCACAGGGCGTGGTCTTCCAGAGCAACCAGCAGCTCGGAGGAGGGGGTGGCGCTCATCGGGCCACCTCCGTCCAGGTGTGCAGGTCCGTGCCGGCCGGGCCGGACACGAGGACGTCACCGTCCAGGAGCCACTGCTCGGCCTGCTCGCGGGACTCCGAGACGCTGTCGGCCACGTCCAGCCACGACGGGCCGTCCCAGTCGGTGAAGGGCGTGCGGACCGCGTAGGCGATCGGGACGTCCGGGGCGGGCTGCGGCTTCAGAGCCACCAGCAGAGCCGCGAACAGCAAGTCGGCGTCCGGCGGGTTGGGTGCGATGATGTGGGACATCGGGATCTCGCTCTCTCCGCATGTAGGTGCGGGTGAGGGATGGGATTGCGGTAGGCCCGTCGCCGGAGGTCAGAGCCCGGCGGCGCGGCCGTAGAGCCGGCTAAGCAGCAGAGGTTGCCGGCTTGCGGCGCGGTCGGCGGTAGGTGCCGGGGACGCGGCAGAAGTCCTCGAGGATGGCGACCAGGTCCGCCTCGGTGAACATCAGACGCCGACCCACGCGGTAGTGGGGGAAGCCCTTGTGGTTCACGCCGTCGCGAAGCCAGCGCTGGCCGGCCATGCTCTGTTCCTTGCGCTCTTCGCCCTTGAGGTGCAGCAGGAGGTTGGCGGCCTCTTCCACGGTGTAGAGCTGCTGGAACTTCTGCGTGTCGATCCTGCGGGTGGTCATGTCACCTTCTTTGGTCGGGGGCCTCGTCGAGGAGGCTCGTGTCGTCTGGCGTAAGGCCGAGGGCCGTGCGGAGCCGGACGTAAGGCGCCGGTCGCATGTGTTTGCGGTAGCCGTTTTCGAGGTGGTTCAGGTAGCGCTGGCTTATGCCGGCCGCCTGTGCCACTTCGCTCGTGCCGCGCCCCGCTTGCATGCGGACCGTGCGGATTACTGCCCCGTTCACCTGGTAGGTGGGGGGTCTTTCCATGCCTCAAAACTAGCGGGATCTAGCGGCATCTGTCTAGCGGAAGTTAGCGGAATGTCGCGGAACTTGGTACCGGTTGGTAACCGGACGTGTGGGCGCACGAGCGGAGCGTTGGGGCAGGGGACCGGCGCGTTCTAGCCGCTTTACCCCCCGGTCCTGGCTGGTCCTAGCGGGTCCTGCCACTATGTGCCTATGGACCGCGACCTTGAGCGCCTCGCGACGGCCGTTCGCAAGCGCCGAACAGAGCTCCGGCTCGGCATCGAGCCGGCCGCGAAGCTTGCAGGCATCAGCAAGGACACCTGGAAGCGGGTCGAGCCACGAGACGGGACACCCGCCCAGAAGGTCCGCGACACCACCTACGGCGCGATGGACCGCGCCCTCCGGTGGGCGCCAGGCGGTTGCGAGGCTGTGCTCGCCGGTGGTGACGCAATCCCCACGGAGCCCCTCGACGTAGGAGGGGGTGCCAAGGTGTCCCAGATCCCGAAGCGCGAGCTTGAGCGGGTCGTGGGGGACGCCGTGCAGAGCGCGGCTCTCGCCACCAAGGGGGACCTGACTGGGGCGGAGATCCTTGAGCTGAACCGACGCGTCATGGAGGAGCTCCGCGAGCGCGGGGTTCTTTAAAACTCATCCCTTCGGCGTACAACCTTCTGGGACGTTGAAAATGTGACAGTCAATCTGGTCCACAGAGGTTCGAACCGGCCCCACGCGTGGCACAGTCAAGGCATCACCTTGGGGGATTCCCAGTCCCGGAAGGGGGGAATCGGTGTGCGCAGACACCTGCTACTCATGGATCACGGGCCGCAGTTCGCAGGCTGGTCCGGATCGGCCAATGGGAAGATGGTCTGCGTGGCGCCTCCCGAGATCACGCAGGACGCCGCAGCCCGGCAGTCCATGCGCGAGACCGTGAGGCGCAGCGGAGGAGACTGCGAGGGATGCCGCGGCTGCCTGTTGGGGCAGGACGGCACCTGACCAGTAGGGTGCGGAAAACCCGGTGGTAGGGGTACCAGCCGGGGGACCCGCAATGCTGTTCCTAGGGGATCCTCATGCCGTGGACTGAATGGCGAGGCAACAGCCTCCGCGTGAAGTGGGACACGGGGAAGATCCACCCCGAGACCGGTCGCAAGGTGTACGACTACAAGTCGAGCACCGAGTGGACCGAGGAAGAGGCCTACAATTACGGCCTCGACCGCGAGTCAGACGTCCGCAACGGGCGGAGCGTGGCCCGTGCCGACGGTCGGATCCTCCTACGCGAGTGGTCCGATCAGTGGCTCAAGTCAGCCGACCTGGACCCGTCTTCCGTGCACTCCTACCGGAAGCGGCTTCGCGCGCAGATCCTCCCCGAGTGGGGGGAAGTGCCCGTCAACAAGATCACGACCATCGGGTATCAGAAGTGGATGCGCCGACTGGAGCGTGAGCTCTCCGCCAACTACGTGCGCGATCTCAGGACGCTGTTCGGCATGCTCATGGATGATGCCGTGGCTCATCGCCCCCCGCTGATCTCCGAGTCGCCCATCCCGAAGACGAACAAGCGGCGCGGGCGGTACGTGCGCCCCGTGCGGGAAGAGAAGGAATCAGTTCCCACGGAGGACCTGCACCAGCTCGCCGACAACGCGCGGCACGTCTGGGGGCTCACGGGCTACGTCTTCATGCTGACCAAGGCCTACACGGGAATGAGGCTTGGGGAGATGTATGGGCTCCGGCGCGAGTTCGTCGGGCCGGCCTGGCCCGAGTGTGACCCGGACCGCAAGCGCCGAGAGAAGGCCCTCTACAGGTACTGCGGAAAGAAGCCCATGCCGGTGATCCGCGTTCAGTGGCAGCACAAGTACCGCAAGGACCCGCTCCGGCCCGAGGAGGAAGGGGTGCCGATTCTGGCGCTCCCGAAGTACGGCAGCGAGAGGACTGTGGTGATTCCACCCTTTCTCGCAGCACTTCACCAGCAGCTCCTCGAGTCGCATGATTCGGAGTGGCTGTTTCCCGCGATGAGCGGCGGTCCGTTGCTCACCACAGACTTCAACACCTACTACTGGAAGCCCATCCGCGACGGCGCCAATGCCAGGACAGGGCGCTACAAGCGGCCCAAGCTGCCGGCTGTGCCGTCCTTCAAGGAGAGGCGCATCCATCTTGTGCGGCACGCGCACTCGCCCATGCTGGAGGAAGACGGCGTGGCCGCCATCGCGATCGAGGAGAGGCTAGGCCACGTCGTTCAGGGCGTCAGGGGCGTGTACGCCGACGTGTCGCCGGCGATGGAGCGGCACATCGTCAAGGTTCTGCAGGCGCGCTGGGAGAAGACGGAGGAGCGGCGAGCCAAGGCCAGCCGCTAACTCCCATTCGCCTCCCATCAAGGGCACAATGAGGCCAGGCCGTGCAGGCCACAGAGGTGCGGGGGAGTGTTCCAGCGGTATCCACTGCATCACCCAGCAGCAGCCGAAGGTCTGACCGGAGGCGGACCGACGGCACGACGACGAGGAGCAGCCCATGGCGACGGGTGGAGCACGCGCGGCACGGAAGAACGCACCGCCGCGCGAGGCCGTCCTCGCCGCCGCCATGGCCACCATCGCCGCGCGCGGCCTGGAGGGCCTCACCATGGCGGGCCTGGGCCGCGAGGTCGGCATGAGCAGCGGCCACCTCCTCTACTACTTCGGCAGCAAGGACGAGCTGTTGCTGCAGACCCTGGAGTGGAGCGAGGCCGCGCTCGGCGCCGAGCGGCGGGCCCTGCTCGCCCGCCGCGGACCGGCGGGCGAGCGCCTGCGCGCGTACGTGGACCTGTACGTCCCCAAGGAGGCGCGGGACCCGCACTGGACGCTCTGGCTGGAGGTCTGGAACCGCTCGCAGAACGCCGGCCCCGGCGAACGCGACCGGCAGGCCGCCATCGAGGGCGCCTGGCACCGCGACCTGGTGGCGCTGCTCGCCGAGGGCATCTCGCGCGGCGAGTTCCGGGCGGTGGACCCCGACCGCTTCGGGGCCCGGCTGCGGGCCCTGCTGGACGGCTTCAGCATCCAGGTCGCCGTCGGGCTGCCCGGGATCGGGCGGGAGGACATCCTGACCCACGTCTCGGAGTTCCTGGACCAGTCTCTCGTATCGTGAGACGCCCCCGTCGTCCGGCGGCGCCGTGTGACACACTGCGAACGTGCTTGCTCAGCTTGTGATTATCGGCAGCAGCGCGCCGGTCCGCAGTGGCCGCTGAACCGTGGAAAACCTTCGCGGCGGCGGCCACCGTGCCCCAGACCCGCGCGCAGACCTCTCGCACCCGCGAGGGGTCTTTTCGTTTACCGGCGCCCATCCTGCCGGGACGGCGATGCGCGCGATGATGGGGGCAGTGGATCCCGGGCATCCGGAACCACTCATCCGACAGGAGTCAGACCAGCATGACGACGACAGAGGCGACGGCGCCGGACGCGGCCCGGGGACCCGACGACGACTTCCACGTCTTCGACACGACCCTGCGCGACGGCGCCCAGCGTGAGGGCATCAACCTCACTGTCGCGGACAAGCTGACGATCGCCCGGCACCTGGACGAGTTCGGAGTGGGCTTCATCGAGGGCGGCTGGCCGGGCGCCAACCCCCGTGACACCGAGTTCTTCGCCCGCGCCCGCGCCGAGATCGACTTCAAGAACGCCAAGCTCGTCGCCTTCGGCGCGACCCGCCGGGCGGGCGGCTCGGCCGCCGCCGACCCGCAGGTGCGGGCCCTGCTGGAGTCCGGCGCCCCGGTGATCACCCTGGTCGCCAAGTCCCACGACCGCCACGTCGAGCTCGCCCTGCGCACCACCCTCGACGAGAACCTGGAGATGGTCCGCGACACCGTCTCCCACCTGGTCGCCCAAGGGCGGCGGGTCTTCGTCGACTGCGAGCACTTCTTCGACGGCTACCGGGCCAACCCCGAGTACGCCAAGTCCGTCGTCCGCACCGCGCACGAGGCCGGCGCCGACGTGGTCATCCTCTGCGACACCAACGGCGGCATGCTGCCCGCGCAGATCAGCGCCACCGTCTCCACCGTGCTCGCCGACACCGGGGCCCGCCTCGGCATCCACGCCCAGGACGACACCGGCTGCGCCGTGGCCAACACCCTCGCCGCCGTCGACGCGGGCGCCACGCACGTGCAGTGCACCGCGAACGGCTACGGCGAGCGCGTCGGCAACGCCAACCTCTTCCCGGTCGTCGCCGCGCTGGAGATCAAGTACGGCCGCCGGGTGCTGCCCGCGGGGGCGCTCGCCGAGATGACCCGCATCTCGCACGCCATCGCCGAGGTCGTGAACCTGACCCCGTCCACCCACCAGCCCTACGTCGGCGTCTCCGCCTTCGCGCACAAGGCGGGCCTGCACGCCTCGGCCATCAAGGTCGACCCGGACCTGTACCAGCACATCGACCCCGAACTCGTCGGCAACACCATGCGGATGCTGGTCTCCGACATGGCCGGCCGCGCCTCGATCGAGCTCAAGGGCCGGGAGCTCGGCGTCGACCTCGGCGGGGACCGCGCCCTGATCGCCCGGGTCGTCGAGCGGGTCAAGGAGCGGGAGCTCTCGGGCTACACGTACGAGGCCGCGGACGCCTCCTTCGAGCTGCTGCTGCGCGCCGAGGCCGAGGGCCGCGCCCGCAAGTACTTCCGCACCGAGTCCTGGCGGGCGATCGTCGAGGACCGGCCCGACGGCACCCACGCCAACGAGGCCACGGTCAAGCTGTGGGCCAAGGGCGAGCGGATCGTCGCCACGGCGGAGGGGAACGGCCCGGTCAACGCACTGGACCGGGCCCTTCGGGTGGCCCTCGAACGCTTCTACCCGCAGCTGGCCAAGTTCGAGCTGACCGACTACAAGGTCCGCATCCTGGAGGGCACCCACGGCACGGAGTCCACGACCCGCGTCCTGATCTCCACCACGGACGGCACCCGCGAGTGGTCGACCGTCGGGGTCGCCCCGAACGTGATCGCGGCCTCCTGGCAGGCCCTGGAGGACGCCATCACGTACGGCCTCCTGCACGCAGGAGTCGAACCGGCCGAGTGACGCGCGACGCGCAGCAGGCACGGCCGCCCCGGGGGGGGGGGGGGGGGGGGGGGGGGGGGGGGGGGGGTGTTTTTGGGGGGGGGGGGGAGGGGGGGGGGGGGGGGGGGGGGGTGGGGTCGGTGTGGCATGTTTTTTGGCGATTTTGTCACAAAACCCCACAC
>NZ_JBVHVT010000043.1:0-67352 GCF_055564695.1 Streptomyces sp. NPDC029014 | reverse complement strand
TGGGGGGGGGGGGGGGGGGGGGGGGGGGGGGGGGGGGGGGGGGGGGGGGGGGGGGGGGGGGGGGGGGGGGGGGGGGGGGGGGACCCCCCCCCCCCCCCCCCCTCCCCTTTTTCCCGTCGCAGGAGACCGGGGCCAGGTACGGGGACGGGGCGGGTCAGTGGGACACCTGCGGGCGGAGGCTGTCGAGGAAGGGTTCCAGGACGGCCCGCCAGGCGGTCGGCTGGTCGAAGTGGAGGTAGTGGCCGGCGTCGGCGATCTCGGCGTACCGGCCCTCGGGCAGGACGCGGACCATCTCCTGGGCCTCGGCGCGGCCTAGTTCGCCGTCGAGGCCCCGGACGACCAGGGTGGGGCAGCAGACCTGGGCGAGCTCCTCCCAGTGGGCGTCGTGGACCCAGGTCTCGCGGGCCGTCAGCATGTCGCTGCGGGAGAACAGGGGGCGCCAGCCGTCGGGGGCGCGGTGCATCACCTCGGCGAAGAAGGCGCCGCGGCCGGGGTCGGGTTCCTCCACGCGGGGATCGTCCTCGCCGAACCAGCGGCGGGCGGCGTCCTGGGTGGGGAACGGCAGGGGCCAGCGGTGGAACCACTCCGCCCATTCGCGCTGGGAGGCCTCGCCGAGGGCGGAGGCGCGCATGTCGCAGATGACCAGGGCCTCGACGAGGTCCGGGCGGCGGGCCGCCAGCTGCCAGCCGGTGAGGGCGCCCATGGAGTGGCCGACGAGGGTGACGGGGGCGAGGCCGAGCTGTTCGACGGCCGCCTCGGCGTCGGCGACGAAGGCCTCACGGCCCAGCGGGGCCTGGACGTCCGGGCCGGCGGCGGGGCGGTCGCTCTCGCCGTGGCCGCGCTGATCCAGGGCCACGACGCGGCGGCCGGGGGCGAGCCAGCGGGCGGTGCCGGCCCAGTGGAAGGCGCGGCCCATCAGTCCGTGCAGTAACAGCACCCGGGGCGCCGGCAGATCGGGCGGCGGGGCGGCGTCCGGTTCCCCGAACTCCCAGGCGGCCAGGCGAACGCCGTCGGCCGCTGTCACATCGATGCGCCGTACCACCGAGGAGGCACCCCCTTCGCTTCGCCGCCACACTATCGAACCCGCATTCGAAAATCGGCTTCCCGCGGTCAACACCGCTCTTTCGAGTGACCTTGCTCAAGGATTGACGGCCCCTGCCGACGGAGATCCTTTGAGCAGGGAGGCGGGCCGCTCGGGGAAGACGGTCCGAAGGGGATGACCTTGAGAGCTCGGGGCTCCAGGTCAGCACAGGGGAGGACGGTCCCGGCGCCGCAAGGCGCCGGGACCACTCGTTTTCCCGGTCAGGCCTTCGCGACGAACACGTGCGAGGCGATCTCCGCCTCCAGCTCGGCCGCCTCGCCACCGCTGCCGACCAGCACACCGCCGGGCGACTCGGTCACGCTCACCACCGAACCGGGCTGCACGCCCGCACGGCGCAGCGTGTACATCAGCTGGGCGTCCGTCTGGATGGGCTCGCCGATCCGGCGCACGACCACCGTCTTGCCCTCGGTGCCCGGCTCCAGCTCCGACAGGCTGACCATGCCGTCCTCGATGAACGGGTCGGCCTCGGCCTTCTCGCCCAGCTCCTCCAGGCCCGGGATCGGGTTGCCGTACGGCGACTCGGTCGGGTGGCGCAGCAGCTCCAGCACCCGCCGCTCCACCGCCTCGCTCATCACGTGCTCCCAGCGGCAGGCCTCCGCGTGCACCTGCTCCCATTCCAGGCCGATGACATCGACCAGCAGGCACTCCGCGAGACGGTGCTTGCGCATCACACGCGTGGCCAGGCGGCGGCCCTCATCCGTCAACTCGAGGTGCCTGTCGCTCGCCACGGCCACCAGGCCGTCGCGCTCCATCCGCGCCACCGTCTGGCTCACCGTCGGCCCGCTCTGGTCGAGCCGTTCGGCGATCCGGGCGCGCATGGGGACCACGCCTTCCTCTTCCAGCTCGAGGATGGTGCGGAGATACATCTCCGTGGTGTCGATCAGTCCGGACATTCGTGCCCCTCGGATATCGTGCGCTGGCCCTGCCCCCAATTCTGACGCATCGCACCGACAACCGTCCCGCGCCTTCGCCAAGCCCCCCGGCCGCAGGGGGCCTCCGGGCCCGGATTGACGCCCGTATTGACACGCCCTTGGTCCAGACCGCACGGTGAGCGGCGGACCCGGACGCCCCCCGTCCCACCGCCTCCCTGGAAGGGCCTCGGCAATGAGCGAGAGCAAGCTGGCCGGTCAGTTCTTCGATGCCGCGATCGGCCTGCTCCAGCGGGTGCGGGACGAGGAGGGCGGGCGCATCGCCGAGGCCGGGACCGCCGTCGCCGACGCCGTCGCCGCCGGGAACCGGCTCTTCGCCTTCGGCGCCGGCCACTCCTCGCTCCCCGCCCAGGACGTGGTCTACCGGGCCGGCGGGCTCGCCCTGATGAACTTCCTCGCCGTCCCCGGCACCGCCGGCGTCGACGTCATGCCCGCCACCCTCGGCAGCGCCCTGGAACGGGTCGACGGGCTGGCCGGGGCCGTCCTGGACAGCAGCCCCGCCACCGCCGGCGACGTCCTGGTGGTCATCTCCCTGTCCGGGCGCAACGCCCTGCCGGTGGAGATGGCCCTGAACGCCCGCGCCCTCGGCCTCACCGTGATCGGGGTGACCTCCGTGGCGTACGCGCGGGAGACCCGGTCGCGGCACGCCTCCGGCACCTTCCTCAAGGACCACTGCGACATCGTCCTCGACAGCAAGATCGCGGTCGGGGACGCGGAGCTGAGCATCGACGGGATCGCCGCCCCCTTCGCGCCCGCCTCGACAGTGGTGACCGCCGCCCTCATGCAGGCGGTGATGGCGGCGGCCGCGGGCGAGCTCGCCGCGCGCGGCATCGAGCCGCCGCTGCTGCGCTCCGGCAACGTCGACGGCGGCCACGAGTGGAACGGCCGCGTCATGCAGGAGTACGGCGACCGGATCTTCTTCCGCCACTGATGCCCCGCGGCTTCCGCCACTGATGCCCCGCGGCCCGTCCCGCTACGGCTTGTCGGGCGCGGAGCGGGCCAGGTCCAGGTCGGCGGCGACCCGGGCGGCGACCTCCTCCGCGTACTCCGCGTCCGCCCGCTCGAAGACGGCCCGCGAGGACGCCCGTACGAACGTCAGCACGCCCAGGGTCCGCCCCCGGCTCCGCAGCACCGTGCACAGCACGTGCGCCGCGTTCTCGGGCCACTGCCGGTCCCGCGCCCACACCTCGGCCGCCTCCCCGCGCGGGGCGGTGGCCCGCACCGAGCCGATCCGGTCCAGGGCCTGGAACGCCGGGTGGCCCGGCTCGTACCGCACCGGGATCCCGCCCTGCCCCGACAGGGGCGGGGGCGACACGGCGTGCCGGACCAGCCGCGAGGGGCGGTCCGGGTCGGCCGACGGCTCCAGCACGTCGAGCAGGGCGTGGTCGGCGAAGCCGGCGAGGGCGAAGTCCAGCCGTACGGCGGCCGCCTCGTCCGGGTCCTCGCACTCGGCTGCGGACCGCCCGGCCCGGTACAGCTGGCCGGCACGGAACCGCAGCTGCGCCGTGTCCAGCGCCGTCCGGCGGGCCTCGGTGACGTCCTGGAACAGCCAGCCCACCCCGAGCGGGACCGGCTCCTCGGCAAGCGGGGAGCCCAGCCTCAGGAACCCGCACCGCCAGCAGCGCCGCCGCACCCCCTCCGGGGCGCGCACGGACACCCACAGCTCCAGCGGCGCCTGCGGGGAGCCCTCGGCCAGCACGTGCTGGAGGGCGCCCTCCAGCTCCTCGGCGCCCTGGGCCAGCAGGTCGCCCAGCGGCCGTCCGAGCAGGTCCGTGCGCCCGGCTCCGAAGGCGCGGGCGGCGTGCGCGTTGACCACGGCCGGGCGCAGGTCCACGTCGACGAGGACCACGCCCCAGGAGGCGTCGTCCATCAGCGCCTCGCTCAGCGCGATGGACCGCTCCAGGTCGATCTGGGCGTGGACCTCGGTGAAGGCGCAGTACACGCCGGCGGGCCTGCCGTCCGTGCCCGGCACCCCGGCGGACTGGGTGCGCACCAGGACGCGGCCGCCGTCCTTGGTGAGCAGGGCGAACTCGTGCACCTGCCGGCCGGGGACCTCCTGGACGCCCATGAGCCGGTCCTCGACGTCCTGAGCGTCGGCGGCACGGGCCGCCCACCCGGCGAACCCCTTGCGGCCCACGGCCTCGGCGGCCGTCCAGCCCAGGATCCGCTCGGCCTCGCGGTTCCAGTGGGTGATCACCCCGTCGGAGTCGAAGGCGCACAGGGCCGCGTCCATCCCGTCCAGCAGCGCTGCGAGCAGATCGTCGGTGGGTTGTTCACGTCCGGAAGCATTCACCTGGCACCCCCTGCAGGTGTTCGCGTGTGCGCACGTCAGATCATTGAACTGGAACGTGACGCAGCCCACACCGCATTCCCCGAATCGTCCCGAAATAAATAACTTGAGACCGCCGCCGAAGGCTCCTAATGTCTGCGGTACACGAGAAGGGAGGTGGTTCCGGAAATGTACAAGTACCGGACGCGTGAGGTGACTGCGGGCTAAGGGCCCGTCGTCGCAACGCACCCAGTGCGGTGCCCGGCGGAACGCCCGGCGCCAATCCCAAGCAGTCACCCGACCCGCGGGCTCGCCGGCACGTCCGGCCGGCTTCTCTTACCTGCAGGAGAGAACCCGAGCCCGCGGGTCGTCTGCTGTCCGGGCGCGGCTACGGGCACAGGCGCTCGATGCGCCACTTCTCCCCGTCGCGGACGTAGTGCAGCCGGTCGTGGAGCCGGTTCTCGTGGCCCTGCCAGAACTCCACCTCCTGCGGCACGACGCGGATACCGCCCCACTCCGGCGGCACCGGGACCTGCTCGCCCTCCGGGTGCCGGGCCGCGAGCTCCGCGTACCGCCGGTCGAGCTCGGCCCGCGAGGCGATCACCCGGGACTGCTCGCTGGCCCAGGCGCCCAGCTGGGAGCCGTGCGGCCGGGAGCGGAAGTAGGCGGCGGTCTCGTCGCGCGCGGTCCGCTCGGCCGTACCGGTGACGATGACCTGGCGGGCGATGGGGTGCCAGGGGAACAGCAGGGCGATCTGCGGGTTGGCGTCGAGCTCGCGACCCTTGCGCGAACCGTAATTGGTGTAGAAGACGAAGCCCCGCTCGTCGAAGGCCTTCAACAGCACCGTGCGGGAACTCGGCCGGCCGTCGGGCGTCGCGGTGGAGACGACCATCGCGTTGGGCTCGAAGAGGTGGGAGTCGGCGGCCTGCCCGAACCACACGGCGAACTGCCGCATGGGGTCCCCGTCGAGATCGTCCTCGCGGACGATCTCCGAGCGGTACTGCTTGCGCATGGTGGAGGGATCAAGATCCATGTCGGTCACGCGTGCCATCCTGCCGCAGGAGTGCTCCTGCGAGTGTGCCGTATGTCACGCTTCCGCCTGGCATCCCCAGCCGCCAAAATCTTGGGGCCGGTCAGGAGGCACCCGTGCGGGTGGCCCCCGGCCGTACCGGGCATCAACGGGGATGACCGCGCCGGACCGCAGCGAGTCACGCCGGGAACCGCGCGTGTTCGCACTATCTGAGGGAGCCGCCTGATGTCCGACTTCGTACCCGGGCTCGAAGGAGTCGTCGCGTTCGAGACGGAGATCGCCGAACCCGACAAGGAAGGCGGAGCGCTCCGCTACCGCGGAGTCGACATCGAGGACCTGGTCGGCCACGTCTCCTTCGGGAACGTCTGGGGCCTGCTGGTCGACGGGGCGTTCAACCCCGGCCTGCCCGCCGCCGAGCCCTTCCCGATCCCCGTCCACTCCGGGGACATCCGGGTCGACGTCCAGTCCGCGCTCGCCATGCTCGCCCCGGTGTGGGGCCTGAAACCGCTCCTGGACATCGACGAGCGGACCGCCCGCGACGACCTGGCGCGCGCGGCCGTGATGGCGCTGTCGTACGTCGCCCAGTCCGCGCGCGGGCAGGGCCTGCCGATGGTCCCGCAGCGGGAGATCGACAAGGCCGAGTCCGTCGTCGAGCGGTTCATGATCCGCTGGCGGGGAGAGCCGGACCCCAAGCACGTCAAGGCCGTCGACGCGTACTGGACCTCCGCCGCCGAGCACGGCATGAACGCCTCCACGTTCACCGCCCGCGTGATCGCCTCCACCGGCGCCGACGTCGCGGCCGCCCTGTCGGGCGCGGTGGGCGCCATGTCCGGGCCGCTGCACGGCGGGGCGCCGTCCCGCGTCCTCGGCATGATCGAGGAGATCGAGCGCACCGGCGACGCGGTGGCGTACGTGAAGAAGGCCCTCGACCAGGGCGAGCGGCTGATGGGCTTCGGACACCGGGTCTACCGGGCCGAGGACCCGCGCGCCCGCGTGCTGCGCCGCACCGCCAAGGAGCTGGACGCGCCGCGCTACGAGGTGGCCGCCGCGCTGGAGAAGGCCGCGCTGGAGGAGCTGCACGCCCGCCGCCCCGACCGGGTGCTCGCCACGAACGTGGAGTTCTGGGCCGCGATCATGCTGGACTTCGCCGAGGTCCCGGCGCACATGTTCACCTCCATGTTCACCTGCGCCCGCACCGCCGGCTGGTCGGCGCACATCCTGGAGCAGAAGCGCACGGGCCGCCTGGTGCGCCCGTCGGCCCGCTACATCGGGCCGGGCAAGCGCAATCCGCAGGAGATCGAGGGCTACGCGGACATCGCCACGACGGCCTGACCGCTGACGGCCGGCGCTCACCGGGGCCGACCGCCGAGGGCGCCGCATCCGGACGACGGATGCGGCGCCCTCGGCGCACGTACGGCCCCGTGGCCTGCCGCGGCGCGGGTCAGCCCAGGGTGGCGTCGAGGATGCGGGTCCACTGCGCGACCACACGGCCCCGCCGGGCCGTGTCGTCGGTCAGGACGTTGGCCAGGCCCAGGCCGCGGGCCATGTCGAGGAAACCCTGCACGGTCTCCCGCACACCGGGCACCGACTCGTCCGCACCCAGCAGCTGCACGGCCATCCGGTGGGTCTCGCGGCCCAGACGGGCCTCCAGCTCGGCCACGCGGGGCCGCAGCTGCTCCTCGTGGGAGGCGGCGACCCAGAGCTGGAGGGCGGCCCGGAACATCGGCCCGGTGTACAGGTCGACCAGGGCCTCGACGACGGCGGCGCGGCCGCTGCCGGATGCCCCGCCCGGGCCGGCGCTCTCGTGCAGGAGTGCGGGCAGGGCGGCGGAACGCTCCTCGGCCATGAACTCCACGGCCGCGGTGAACAGGTCCTCGCGGGTGCGGAAGTGGTGCTGGGCGGCGCCCCGGGAGACTCCGGCGCGTTCGGCGACGACGGCGACGGTGGAGCCGGCCCAGCCGTGCTCGGCGAGGCAGGTGATGGCGGCGTCCAGCAGGTGGCGGCGGGTGACGCGGCTGCGGGCCTGCTTGGGCAGGATCACTGCGCCCCCAGGGCCCACGCGGGGGGCCGGCGCTCGAAGCGGGCGCTGATGCCCTCGCGGGCCTCGGCGGAGCCGAAGTGGTGGGCCGAGAGCCGGGTCAGGGCCTCGCCGTCCTGCTCCAGGGCGGCCCGTACGGAGGCGGTGACCAGCCGCTTGGTGGCGGTGAGGGCCTCCGGGCCGGCCTTGCGCAGCCCGGCCAGGACGGGGGCCAGGGCCTGGTCCACGTCCTCGCCGTGCAGGGTGAGCAGGCCGATCCGGGTGGCCTCGGCGGCGTCGAAGGCCTCCGCGGTCAGCAGGTAGCGGGACGCGGCGCGCGGGTCCAGGCGGGGCAGCAGCGGCGCGGAGATCACGGCGGGGACCACGCCGAGGTGGGTCTCGGTGAAGGCGTACGAGGACTGCGGCCCCGCCGCGGCGACGTCACAGACACCGAGCAGGCCCAGGCCGCCCGCCCGGACGTGGCCGGTGACCCGGGCCACGACGGGGCGGGCCAGTCCCGCGATCTCCTGCAGCAGGGCGAGGAAGTCGGCCGGGTCGCAGGGGGACTTCAGGTCGGCCCCGGCGCAGAAGGTGCCGCCGGTGTGGGTGAGCACGACGGCCCGGACGGCGGGGTCGGCGCCCGCTGCGGCGAGGGCCGTGCGGAGCTCGCCGACGAGGGCCGCGGAGAGCGCGTTGCGGTTGGCCGGGGAGTCGAGCGTGAGGGTGGTGATGCCGTGCGCGTGCGCGGCCTTGACGAGGGGCTCCATGCCGCTCCTTCTCAGCGGGTCGGATCGGGTCGGGCCGGGCCGGGTCCCGGGTCCTGTTCCGGTTCCGGCTGGCCGGTGCGGCGGCCGCTCCCGGGCGGTCACCGTACCGGCCCGGCCGGCTGGTGCGGGCTAGTACGACCTGGGCAGGCCCAGGGTCTGGTGCGAGACGAAGTTGAGGATCATCTCGCGGCTGACGGGGGCGATGCGGGACACCCGGGAGGCGGTGATGAGGGAGGCCAGTCCGTACTCGCGGGTGAGGCCGTTGCCGCCCAGCGTGTGGACCGCCTGGTCCACCGCCTTCACGCAGGCCTCGCCGGCAGCGTACTTGGCCATGTTGGCGGCTTCACCTGCGGCCAGGTCGTCGCCCAGGTCGTAGAGGCGGGCGGCCTTCTGCATCATCAGGCGGGCCAGTTCCAGGTCGATGTGGGCCGCGGCGAGGGGGTGGGCGATGGCCTGGTGGGCGCCGATCGGCTCCTTCCAGACCTGCCGGGTCCGGGCGTAGTCGACGGCGCGGGCGAGTGCGTAACGGCCCATGCCGATGGCGAAGGCGGCGGTCATGATGCGCTCGGGGTTGAGGCCGGCGAAGAGCTGGAGCAGGCCCGCGTCCTCGTCGCCGACCAGCGCGTCGGCGGGCAGCCGCACCTCGTCCAGGACGAGTTCGAACTGCTTCTCGGCCGCCTGGAGTTCCATGTCGAGGGGCGACCGGCCGAAGCCGGGGGCGTCGCGGGGGACGATGAACAGGCAGGGCTTGAGCTTGCCGGTGCGGGCGTCCTCGGTGCGGCCGACGATCAGGGTCGCGTCGGCGATGTCGACGCCCGAGATGAAGACCTTGCGTCCCGTCAGGACCCAGGTGTCGCCGTCGCGGCGGGCGGTGGTGGTGATCCGGTGGGAGTTGGATCCGGCGTCGGGTTCGGTGATGCCGAAGGCCATGGTGCGGCTGCCGTCGGCGAGGCCGGGGAGCCAGGCGCGCTTCTGGGCGTCGGTGCCGAAGCGGGCGATGACAGTGCCGCAGATGGCGGGCGAGACGACCATCATCAGCAGCGGGCAGCCGGCGGCGCCGAGTTCCTCCAGGACGATGGAGAGTTCGGCGATGCCGCCGCCTCCGCCGCCGTACTCCTCGGGGAGGTTGACGCCGAGGTAGCCGAGTTTGGCGGCGTCGGCCCACAGTTCGTCGGGGTGGCCGCCCGCACGGGTGACGCGGGCGTAGTAGTCGCGGCCGTAGCGCTGCCCGAGGGCGGCGACGGCGGCGCGCAGAGCCTGGTGCTCCTCGGTTTCGAGGGGGGCTGCGGTGGCGGGGCTCATGGCTGCGGTTCCTCCTGTACTACGGCGAGCAGGGCGCCGAACTCGACCTGGTGGCCGAGGCCGGCGTGGAGCGCGGTGAGCGTGCCGGAGGCGGGCGAGACGATGCGGTGCTCCATCTTCATGGCCTCCAGCCAGAGCAGGGGCTGCCCGGCGGTGACGGTGTCCCCGGGGGCGAGGCCCTCGGCGATGCGGACGACGGTGCCGGGCATGGGGGCGAGCAGGGAGCCGGGCAGGGTCCGGTCCTGGGGATCGGTGAACCGCGGGACCGGGACGAGGGTGTGGGCGTTCCGAACGGGGTGGGCGGGGGTGGGCGCGGTGTCGACGTAGACCTCCTCCGCTTCCGCCGCACCCGAGTTGTTCGATTTTTGTTTCACGTGGAACACGCGCCGGACGCCGTCGACTTCGAGGACGACGCGGTGCGGCTCGACGGCCAGGACGCGGACGCCGGGCTGGTCCACGAGCTGCGGGGGGCCGCTGCGGGAGGGCAGGTAGCGGACCTCGTACGGGGTGTCGGTGCCGTCGGGGCCGCCGCTCACGTGGTAGCTGCGGGACTGCGGGGCGGAGCGGACGTTGCGCCAGCCGCCGAGACGGGCGGCGAGCGGGGCGTCCGCGGTGGGTGCGGCGGCGGCCAGCGCGGCGGCGGCCGCGGCCAGCGAGGCCGCCCGGCCGGCGTCCGGGGCGGGCTGGGTGAGCGCGCCGAGGTGGCGCTCGTAGAACCCGGTGTCGAGGCGGGCCGCGGCGAACTCCGGGTGGGTGAGCGAGCGTACGAGGAGTTCGCGGTTGGTGGCGACCCCGTGGATACGGGCCGCGGACAGCGCCCGGACCAGGGCGCGGACGGCCTCGGCGCGGGTCGGGGCGTACGCGATGACCTTGGCGAGCATGGCGTCGTAGTGGACGCCGACGGGGTCGCCGTCGGCGTACCCGGTGTCGACGCGGACCGCGGCGGGCGCGGGCGGGAGGACCGGGGGCACCGGAACGTGGAAGGTGGCCAGGGTGCCGGTCTGCGGGCGCCAGTCCTGCGCCGGGTCCTCGGCGTACAGGCGGGCCTCGACGGCGTGCCCGGCCGGCTCGGGGGGCGCGGGGGGCAGGGCCGCGCCCTCGGCGACCCGGAACTGGAGGGCGACGAGGTCGAGGCCGAAGACGGCTTCGGTGACGGGGTGTTCCACCTGCAGGCGGGTGTTCATCTCCAGGAAGTACGGCCGGCCGTCGGCGGTGACGAGGAACTCGACGGTGCCCGCACCCCGGTAGGCGACGGCCCGGGCGGCGGCGACCGCGGCCTCGTGGAGGGCGGTGCGCAGGGCGTCGGGCAGGCCGGGCGCCGGGGCCTCCTCGACGACCTTCTGGTGGCGGCGCTGGAGGGAGCAGTCGCGGGTGCCGAGCGCCCACACGGTGCCGTGCCCGTCGGCGAGGACCTGCACCTCGACGTGGCGGCCGCGTTCGACGTAGGGCTCGGCGAACACCTCGCCGTCGCCGAACGCGGACCGGGCCTCGGCGGCCGCGGCGTCGAGTTCGGACTTCAGCTCGTGCAGGTCGCGGACCACGCGCATGCCGCGCCCGCCGCCCCCCGCGGCGGCCTTCAGCAGCAACGGCAGGTCGTCGGGGGTGGCACCGGCCGGGTCGACGGGTTCGAGGAGCGGTACCCCGGCGGCCCGCATCAACTCCTTGGCGCGGGTCTTGGAGGCCATGGCCTCGATGGCCGCGGGCGGCGGCCCGATCCACGCCAGGCCGGCGGCGAGGACGTCCCGGGCGAAGTCGGCGTTCTCGGAGAGGAAGCCATAGCCGGGGTGGACCGCGTCCGCCCCGGCGGCCAGGGCGGCCTCGATGACGAGGTCGCCGCGCAGGTACGTGTCCGCGGGGGCCGCACCGGGCAGGCGTACGGCCGCGTCGGCCTCGCGGACGTGCAGCGCGTCGGCGTCGGGGTCGGAGTGGACGGCGACGGTGGCCAGGCCCAGGGCACGGGCCGTACGGAAGACGCGGACGGCGATCTCCCCGCGGTTGGCCACCAGGACCGAAGTGATCGAGGGGGGCGGGGAGCCGGCCGGGGTGGGGGCGGTGGACGGTGTGGAAGCGGTCGTGGTCATGGCGGGCTCACATCCGGAAGACGCCGAAGCCGCCGCGGGCGCCCTCGACGGGGGCGTTGTGGACGGCCGAGAGGCACAGGCCGAGGACGGTGCGGGTGTCGCGGGGGTCGATGACCCCGTCGTCGTACAGCCGCCCGGACAGGAACATCGGCAGGGATTCGGACTCGATCTGCGCCTCGACGAAGGCGCGCATCCCGGCGTCCGCCTCCTCGTCGTACGGCCGGCCCTTCGCGGCGGCGGACTGGCGGGCCACGATCGACAGCACGCCGGCCAGCTGCTGGGGGCCCATGACCGCGGACTTGGCGCTGGGCCAGGCGAACAGGAACCGGGGCTCGTAGGCGCGGCCGCACATGCCGTAGTGGCCGGCCCCGTAGCTGGCGCCGATGAGCACGGACAGGTGCGGTACGCGGGAGTTGGAGACCGCGTTGATCATCATCGAGCCGTGTTTGACGATGCCGCCCTGCTCGTACTCCTTGCCGACCATGTAGCCGGTGGTGTTGTGGAGGAACAGCAGCGGGATGTCACGCTGGTTGGCGAGCTGGATGAACTGGGCGGCCTTCTGCGACTCCTCGCTGAACAGCACGCCCTGGGCGTTGGCGAGGATGCCGACCGGATGGCCGTGCAGGGCGGCCCAGCCGGTGACCAGGCTGGGTCCGTAGAGGGGCTTGAACTCGTCGAAGTCGGAGCCGTCGACGATCCGGGCGATGACCTCGCGCGGGTCGAAGGGGGTCTTGAGGTCCTCGGGGACGATGCCGAGGAGCTCCTCCGGGTCGTACAGGGGCTCCGGCGCGCGGGGCGGGGCGGGAAGGGCGCGGCGGTGGCCGAGTCGGGCCACGATCCGGCGGGCCTGGCGGACCGCGTCGTACTCGTCGACGGCGTGGTGGTCGGCGAGGCCGGAGGTGCGGGCGTGCATGTCGGCGCCGCCGAGGGACTCGTCGTCGCTCTCCTCGCCGGTGGCCATCTTGACCAGCGGCGGGCCGCCGAGGAACACCTTCGACCGGTCCTTGATCATGACGGTGTGGTCGGACATCCCGGGGATGTACGCGCCTCCGGCGGTGGAGTTGCCGAAGACGACGGCGACGGTCGGGATACCGGCGGCCGAGAGCCGGGTCAGGTCGCGGAAGACCGCACCGCCCGGGATGAAGATCTCCTTCTGCGAGGGCAGGTCGGCGCCGCCGGACTCGACGAGGCTGACGAGGGGCAGGCGGTTCTGCCGGGCGATCTCGTTGGCCCGCAGGGCCTTCTTCAGCGTCCAGGGGTTGGATGCGCCGCCGCGGACCGTCGGGTCGTTGGCGGTGATCACGCATTCGACGCCCTCGACGGTGCCGATGCCGGTGACGATCGACGCGCCGACGGGGTAGTCGCTGCCCCATGCGGCGAGCGGGGACAGCTCCAGGAACGGGGTGTCCGGGTCGAGGAGCAGCTCGACCCGTTCCCGGGCGAGGAGTTTGCCGCGGGCACGGTGGCGGGCCGTGTACTTCTCGCCGCCGCCGAGGAGGGCCTTGGCGTGCTCCGCGTCGACGGCGGCGAGGCGTTCGAGGGCGGCCGTGCGGGCGGCCCCGTATGCGGGGGAGCGGGGGTCGAGGGCGGTGCCGAGACGGGTCATGGGCCGGTCTCCTCCGGGGTGGGCAGGAGGTGGGCGGGGATGTCGAGGTGCCGGGCGCGCAGCCATTCGCCGAGGGCCTTGGCCTGCGGGTCGAAGCGGTGGGCGGAGGCGACGCCGGCGCCGAGGATGCCGGTGACGGTGAAGTTGAGGGCGCGGAGGTTCGGCAGCACGTGCCGGGCGAGGGGCAGACCGCGGGTCTCGGGGAGCAGTTCCCGGAACCGCTCCACGGTGAGGGTGGTGTGCAGCCAGTCCCAGGCGGCGTCGGACTCCGCCCAGACGCCGACGTTGGCGTCGCCGCCCTTGTCGCCGCTGCGGGCTCCGGCGACCAGGCCGAGCGGGGCCCGGCGGGTGGGCCCGGCCGGGCTGCCGACCGCCCCGCCGCTCCCGGGATCCGGGGGGCCCGCATCCGGGGGGCCGGGGTCCGGGGCTCCTGCCCCGGCTGCCGCGTCCGGGGCGGGGCCCGGCGGGCCGCCCGGCGGGACCGGGGTGCGGGAGCCGTCCGGGAGGACCGCGACCGCGGCCACCGCCTCCGCCGGTACGGAGGCCGACTCGAAAACCCCGTACGGCTGGGCGGGGCCCGGCGGGGCGGTCACGTGGAAACCGGGGTAGCTGGCGAGGGCGAGTTCCACGGCCCGTGCGGTCAGGGCGCGGCCGACCCGGTCGGCGGACGGGTCGCGCACCACCAGCCGCAGCAGGGCGCTGGCGGTCTCCTCGGTGTCGGCGTCCGCGTGGTCGGTGCGGGCCAGGGTCCACTCGGCGGCGGCCACACCGGCGAGGGCGTCGGCCATCTGCGCCCGCACCAGGGCGGCCTTGGCCTCGACGTCCAGGCCGGTCAGGACGAACACCACCTCGTTGCGCCAGCCGCCGATCCGGGTGACGCCCGCCTTGAGCGTGTCCGGGGGCGGCTCGCCCACGACCCCGGTGACGGCGACGCGGTCGGGCCCGGCAGCGGCCAGGCGGACGGTGTCCAGGCGGGCGGTCACGTCGGGGCCGAGGTAGCGCGCGCCCTGGGTCTCGTACAGCAGTTGGGCCGTGACCGTGCCGACAGTGACGGCGCCGCCCGTCCCCGGATGCTTGGTGATCACCGACGAGCCGTCCTCCGCCACCTCCGCCAGCGGGAAGCCGGGGCGGCGGACGTCGTGCGCGGTGAAGAAGGCGTAGTTGCCGCCGGTGGCCTGGGTCCCGCACTCCAGGACGTGACCCGCGACGACGGCCCCCGCCAGCCGGTCGAGGTCGTCGGGCGCCCAGTCGAACCACCAGGCGGCCGGCCCGCTGACCAGGGCCGCGTCCGTCACACGGCCGGTGACCACCACGTCCGCGCCCGCCCGCAGGCAGGCGGTGATGCCGGCGCCGCCCAGGTAGGCGTTGGCCGTGAGGGCCCCGTCGGCCCCGTCGCCGTACGGCATCAGGTCGTCGCCCTCGACGTGGGCGACCGAGACCGGGAGTCCCGCCTTCGCGGCCAGTTCGCGGATCTCGCCCGCGAGGCCCGCCGGGTTCAGGCCGCCGGCGTTCGCGACGATCCGCACGCCCTTCTCGTGGGCGAGGCCGAGGCAGTCCTCCAACTGGCGCAGGAACGTCCGCGCATACCCGGCGGCCGGGTCCTTCAGACGGTCCCGGCCGAGGATCAGCATGGTCAGCTCGGCCAGGTAGTCACCGGTCAGCACGTCCAGTGGGCCGCCGACCAGCATCTCCCGCACCGCGTCGAAGCGGTCCCCGTAGAACCCGGACGCGTTGCCGATGCGCAGCGGCCGGCGCGGCGGTGCCGGTACGCCCGCCCCGCCCGGTACGCCCGCCCCGCCCGGTACGCCCGGCTCGCTCACCCCGCCCGCTCCGTCGGCGCTCATCGGGCCGTCCCGGGGGCGCGGCCGGGGCCCGCCGGGCCCGCGAAGGCCTGTGCGATGTCCAGCCAGCGGTCGGCGTCCGGGCCGACGGCCGTCAGGGCCAGGTCGGCGCGGTGGGCGCGCTGGGTGACCAGCAGGCAGAAGTCGAGGGCCGGGCCGGTGACCCGCTGGGCCGCGTCCTGAGGCCCGTACGCCCACGGCTCCCCGCCGCCCGGGGGCTCCAGCTCGACCCTGAACCCGTCGGCGGGCGCGGGCAGTCCCCGCACCCCGAACGCGTAGTCGCGGGCCCGCACGCCGATCCGGGCCACGTGCCGCAGCCGTGCCGTCGGGGTGCGGCGCACGCCCAGCGCGTCGGCGACGTCCTGACCGTGGGCCCAGGTCTCCATCAGCCGGGCGCTCGCCATGGAGGCGGCCTTCATCGGCGGCCCGTACCAGGGGAACCTGGCCTCGGGTGCGGCGGCGGCGAGCGCGGCGTCGAGTGTGGCGCGGCCGGCCCGCCAGCGGGCCAGCAGTTCGGCGGGCGGCAGGGCCGCGCCCTCCTCGGCGCCCTCGTCGACGAAGGAGTCGGGGGCCCTGACGGCCTCCTCCACCATGCGGGCGAAGCCGGCGGCATCGGTGAGGGAGAGCAGTGCGGCCCGGTCGGTCCAGTGCAGGTGGGCGATCTGGTGGGCGATGGTCCAGCGGGGCGCGGGCGTGGGCTTCGCCCAGGCGGGGGCGGGCAGTTCGGACACCAGGGATTCGAGGTCCTGCCCCTCCTCCCGCAGGTCGAGGAAGACGGCGGACACGGCGGACGGATCGAGCACGGCGGGGCTCCCCTCTCGGCGTGGGGGGAAGACTGGCAGCCCCGCCCAAAACAATCAAGCATGCTTGCATCATTTGGCCGAGGAGCGCCGCCTTCCCGCCAGGCATGCCAACCCGCTTGCAGGGCAGGGCATTTGGGGCGAAGGGGCGACCGGGCTGGTACGGACCTGCGCGGCCCGCCCGCCGGGCAGGGGGTGGTTCAGGCCGTACGCGGCGAACCCGCGAACGCCGCCGCGGACCGCGCCGATACTGAACGCTTCGGCCCCCCGCTCCGGGTCCCGGCCGGGTCCCGGCACCGCACTGCACCGACGTTCAGATCACTCGACGCACTCGACGCACTCGAAGTAATCGACGTACTCGACGCAGAGGATGAACCGCCGTGGACTCAGCAGCCTCCTCCCTCTATCCCGAACTCGACGCACCCGCCCTCACCGCCTTCGTCGCCGCCCTGGAGAGCGGCGACACCGGCCGCCTCGCCCCCGCCCGCGCCGCACAGGTCGCCGAGGCCCGCTCCGTCGCCGTGTTCTCCCGCACCAAGGTCGCCGGAGCCGAGGGCGACCTGATCGACGCCGCGCTGTGGCGGCACACCCGCCCCGACCCGCGGCCGGTGATCGTGATGCCCTCGCCGTGGACGGACTTCGGCTGGCTCCCGTACGCCGTCCAGGCCAGCGTCTTCGCGGCCCGCGGCTACAACGTCCTCGCCTACAGCGCCCGCGGGTTCGGCGGCTCCGAGGGCGAGGTCGACGTGGCGGGCCCGCTCGACGTCGCCGACGGCAGCCGGGCCCTGGACCACCTCATCGAGCGGACCACCGGCCCGGTGACCAGGATCGGCTTCCTCGGCGACAGCTACGGGTCCGGAATCAGCCAGCTCGTCGCCGCGCACGACGCCCGCGTCGACGCGGTGGTCGCGCTCAGCACCTGGGGCGACCTCGGGGAGGCCTTCCTGGAGAACCGCACCCGGCACGTCGGCGCCGTCGAAGCGCTGCTCAGGGCGGCCGGCCGGGCGCGGCTGAGCCCGCAGACGCAGAGCGTCTTCGAGAACGTCCTGGCGAACCGCGACATCGAGGCCGCCCTGCGGTGGGCCGGGCCGCGGTCGCCGTTCACCCACGTCAAGGAGCTCAGCCGGCGCCAGGTGCCGGTGTACTTCTCCCACGCCTGGCACGAGACGCTGTTCCCCACCAACCAGACGCTGAAGATGTTCAACGAGCTCGCCGGGCCCAAACGGCTCGACCTGTCCGTCGGCGACCACTCCGGCCCCGAGACGTCCGGGATGACCGGCCTGCCCAACCGGATCTGGACCACCGCCCACCGCTGGTTCGACCACCACCTCAAGGGCGACGACAACGGCATCGCCGACGAGGGCCAGGTCCTCGGCGAGATCATGTGGAGCCGCACCCTGGAACCCCGCCCCACCTGGCAGTCGGTCACCGAACACGTCCGCCGGCTCTACCTGGTCGCCGGCGGGGAACTGGCCGACACGCCCGAAGCCGGCTGGAGCACGCGCGTGCTGTGCGGGGTGGACACGCCGGCGACCGTCGCCGACGCGATCGTGCGGTCCGGGTACGACGAGATGGCCGGCCGGCCGAAGGCCTACCGGACCGGCGACATCGACCGCACCGTGGCCGCGGTGTGGGTCGCGGACCCGGAGCCGGAGACGGCGCGGCTGCGGGGCGTCCCGCGGCTGCGGGTCACCTACCGGGCGGCCAACTCGAAGTCCGCGTTCGTCGCGTACCTGCTGGACGTGGCGCCCGACGGGACGGGCCGGATCATCACGCACGCCCCGTACACCGACCTCGCCTCGCCGCCGGACAGCCTGGTCCGCGCGGACATCGAGCTCCAGGCCACCGGGTACGACGTGCCGCGCGGGCACCGGCTGATGCTGGTCGTGGACGGCCGTGACCCGTTCTACGGAGACGCGAACCTGCCGCGGGCCACGCTGGGGTTCACCTCGCCGGAGGCCACGCCGTCCTGCCTGGACCTCCCGCTGGGCTGACGGCCGGCCGCCGGCCCCGCCCGGTCGCCGGCCGACCCCGGCCGGGCGGGGTTCCGGCGCCGCGACGCCGCGGGCGGTGTGCCGTCTGCGGCCCGGGGGCTGGGGATCCCGGCTCCGCCGGGCACCGGGCTCTGCCCGGACCCGCGCCTCAAACGCCGGCGGGGCTGGATCGTGCCGGCCCCCGGCTCCGACAGCCCGCGTAGGCGTATGGCCCGCGGGGCGGGTGGGGCAGGCCTCGCTGCCCGGGTCGGCGGGGCGGGATTCGGTCGGACCCGGTTCCGGCAGCCCCGCGGGGGCGGATCGGCTGGATTCGCCCCCGGCTCCGACCCCCCGCGGGGGCGAACAGCCCGCGGGGCGGGTGGGTCCGCGGGGGTGGCGGGCGGGGTGGTCAGGGGTGGGGTTGGGAGCGGACCGCGCCCATGCTGGCTGCGATGACCAGGGCGATGGCCAGCGCGTCCTGGGCCGACAGGGCCTGGCCTAGGACGAGGAAGCCCGCCGTGGCCGCGATCGCCGGCTCCAGGCTCATCAGGATCGCGAAGGTCGGCGCGGGGAGCCTGCGCAGCGCCAGCAGTTCCAGGGTGTACGGCAGGACGGAGGACAGGACCGCCACGGCCACGCCGAGCGCCAGCGTCCCGGGCACCAGCAGCGCGGAGCCGGCCTCGGCCACGCCCAGCGGCAGCGAGATCACCGCCGCGACGGCCATGGCCAGGGCCAGCCCGTCCGCCTGCGGGAAGCGGCGGCCGGTCCGTGCGCTGAAGACGATGTACGCCGCCCACATCACGCCCGCTCCGAGCGCGAAGGCCGCGCCCAGCGGGTCGAGGCCGCCGAAGCCGCCCCCGCCGTGCCCGGCCAGCAGGGCGACCCCGGCCAGGGCGAGGACCGCCCACAGCAGGTTCACCAGCCGGCGCGAGACGACGACCGACAGGACGAGCGGGCCGAGCACCTCCAGGGTGACGGCCGGGCCGAGCGGGATCCGGTCGACGGCCTGGTAGAACAGCCCGTTCATGCCGGCCATCGCCACGCCGAAGGCCACGACGGTGCCCCAGTCGCCCCGCGAGTAGCCGCGGATCCTGGGGCGGCACAGGAGCAGCAGCACGAGCGCGGCGGCCGCCAGCCGCAGGGTGACCACGCCGGCCGCACCCGCCCTCGGCATGATCAGGACCGCGAGGGCGGCGCCGAACTGCACCGAGATCCCGGCCGTGATCACCAGCGCGACCGGGCCGAGGCGCGCTCGCCGACCGGCCGCTGCGGTGGGCGGGGCCGTCTGCGAGGGCTTCGACGCGGCAGACTCGGCCGAGACGGCAGGGGGCGTGTTGGCGGGTGGTGCGGGCATTTATCCAGACTAAGCCGTGCGTAAGGAGCGTCGCAGCGCGTGCTGCCTTACCTCTGCTTACGGCCCCTTACCCCCGCTGCTCCCGCAGGGCCGCCGCAGGGCCTCCGCCAGGACCTCCGCCAGGTGCCGGGCCCGGACCCCGGCCAGCTCCGCGATCTGGGTCCGGCACGAGAACCCGTCCGCCAGGACCACCGCCCCCTCCGGGGCCCGGCGCAGCGACGGCAGCAGCTGCTCCTCGGCACAGGCCACCGACACCTCGTGGTGGCCCGGCTCGAAACCGAAGTTGCCGGCGAGACCGCAGCAGCCGCCGCTGAGCCCGCCGGTCAGCCCGGCCCGCTCGCGCAGCCGCCGGTCGGCCGCGTCGCCGAGGACCGCGTGCTGGTGGCAGTGGGTCTGCCCGGCCGCCGGCCGGTCCAGCCGGGGCGGCCGCCAGTGCGGGGCGTACTCCTCCAGGGCCTCGGCGAAGGTGCGCACGGCCGCGGCGAGCCGGGCCGCGCGGGGGTCGTCGGGCAGCAGCGCGGGCAGGTCGGTGCGCAGGGCCGCGGCGCAGCTGGGTTCGAGGACGACGACCGGCTCCGGGGCGTCGCCGACGGCGTCCAGGGTGCGGCGCAGCACGCCGCGGGCCCGGTCGAGGCGGCCGGTGGACAGGTACGTCAGCCCGCAGCACACCCGCCCCACCCGCCGTGGCAGCCCCGCCCGCCCGGTACCGGCCAGGTCCACCCGCAGCCCCGCCGCCTCCAGCACCTCCACCGCCGCCCGCCCCGCCCCCGGGGCCAGGTACTCGGTGAACGTGTCGGGCCACAGCAGCACCCCGCCCCCGGCCGCCCGCCCGGCCGGGGTGCGCCGCCCCCGCCACCAGCGGGTGAACGGCTGCGCGACCGGGGCCGGCAGGCTGCGGCGCGGCTCCAGGCCGGCCAGGCGGGCCGCGCCGGGGAGCCGGGCCAGGGCGCCGACGGCCCGGGTCAGGCGCAGCCGGTCGAGCAGCCGGAGCCAGTCCGGCAGGCCGCCCAGCGTGTAGTGGGCCAGGGGCCGGATGCGGCCCGTCCAGTGGCGGTGCAGGAACTCCGCCTTGTACGCGGCCATGTCCACGCCCACGGGGCAGTCGCTGCGGCAGCCCTTGCAGCCCAGGCACAGGTCCAGCGCCCCGGCGACCTCCGCGGAGCGCCAGCCGTCGGTCAGCAGCTCGCCGGCCAGCATCTCGTGCAGCAGCCGGGCCCGGCCGCGGGTGGAGTGCTGCTCCTCGCCCGTGACCCGGTACGAGGGGCACATCACCGCGGGGCCGCCGGGCTGCACCGTCCGGCACTTGGCGACGCCGACGCAGCGGGCGACCTCCGCGGCGAACTCCCCCGCGGGTCCGGTCCGGGGCAGCACCTCGAAGCGCAGGTTCTCGTCCAGCCGGGCCGGGCGGACCAGGATCCCCGGGTTCATCCCGCCGCGCGGGTCCCACACGTCCTTGTACGCGCCGAACAGGTCGATCACCCGCGGCCCGTACATCCGCGGCAGCAGCTCCGCCCGCGCCTGCCCGTCCCCGTGCTCCCCGGACAGCGAGCCGCCGTGCGCGACGACCAGGTCGGCGAGCTCCCCCGAGAAGGCCCGGAAGCGCCCCACCCCCGTCGGCGTGACCAGGTCGAAGTCGATCCGCACGTGCACGCAGCCCTCGCCGAAGTGCCCGTACGGGGTACCGCGCAGCCCGTGGGCGGCGAGCAGGGTGCGGAACTCCCGCAGGTACGCGCCCAGCCGGGCCGGCGGCACCGCGCAGTCCTCCCAGCCCGGCCACGCCATCCCGCCCCCGGGCGTCCGGGTCGCGGTGCCGGCCGCGTCCTCACGGATCCGCCACAGCGCGCGCTGCACCGCCGGGTCGGTGACGACCACCGCGTCCAGCGCGTCCGCCGCCCGTACGAGCTCCCGGGCCGCCCCCTCGTCCCAGGCCTCCGCGAACAGCCAGGCCCGGCCCCGCGGCAGGCCCGCCGCGGCCGCACCGGGCACCAGGTCCTCGGCCATCCCCTCGACCGTCAGCGGCCGGTGCGGCAGCAGTCCGGCCGCGGCGTCGGCGGCCGCGCCCTCGTCCGCGTACCCGAGGACCGCGAGCGCGGGTGCGGGCGGCAGCTCCACCAGGCGGACCACCGCTTCGGTGACCACACCGAGGGTGCCCTCGCTGCCGCAGAAGGCGCGGGCGAGCTGCACGCCGCGCTCGGGCAGCAGCGCGTCGAGGCCCCCGTAGCCGGAGATCCGCCGCGCGAACCCGGGCCCGGTCGCCATCCCCGTCCGCAGCACCTCCAGGTTCCCCGCGACCAGCTCGCCCAGCCCCGCCGGGGCCCCCGCCCAGCCGGTGCCGATCCGGTGCACGGCTCCCCCGTACGCGACCACCTCCAGCTCGGCCACGTTGTCCGCGGTGGTGCCCCGGGCCACCGAGTGGGCCCCGCACGCGTTGTTGCCGATCATGCCGCCGAGGGTGCAGCGGGAGTACGTGGACGGGTCGGGCCCGAACGTCAGCCCGTACGGGCGCACCGCCTCCCGCAGCCGCCCGAGCACGAGGCCCGGCCGGACGACCGCCGTACGGGCCTCGGGGTCCACCGACACCAGGGCGTCCATGTGGCGGGTCAGGTCCAGCACCACCCCCGTCCCCGTGGCCTGGCCGGCGATCGAGGTGCCCCCGCCGCGCGGTACGACCGGAACGCCGGCCGCGGCGCAGATCCGCAGCGCGGCCGCCACGTCGGCGGTGTCCCGCGGGGCGACCACACCGAGCGGTACGCGCCGGTAGTTGGAGGCGTCCATGGTCACCAGGGCCCGTGCGGCGGCCCCGAAGTCGACCTCCCCGCTCAGTCCGTCCCGCAATGTCCGTTCGAGTTCCGCGGAGTCACTCATCCGCACACCTTCCCACCAGGCCCGTCCGTCTCATCGGGTGGACGCGCCTCCGGCGCACGGTCCCCGACCCGATACGCTCCGCTCGTGGCTGAGATCCAGATTCCCGCTGACATCAAGCCCGCCGACGGACGCTTCGGCGCGGGCCCCTCCAAGGTGCGGATCGAGGCGCTGGACGCCCTCGCCGCCACCGGTACCTCCCTGCTCGGCACCTCCCACCGCCAGGCGCCGGTCAAGAACCTGGTCGGCTCCGTCCGCCAGGGCATCCGCGACCTGTTCTCGCTGCCCGAGGGCTACGAGGTGGTCCTGGGCAACGGCGGCTCCACCGCCTTCTGGGACGTCGCGACCGCCGGCCTCATCGAGCGGAAGTCGCAGCACCTCACGTTCGGCGAGTTCTCGTCCAAGTTCGCCAAGGCCGCCAAGCTCGCGCCGTGGCTGGACGAGCCGTCCGTGATCTCCTCCGAGCCGGGCACGCACCCCGACCCGGTCGCCGAGGCGGGCGTTGACGTGTACGCGTACACCCACAACGAGACCTCGACGGGTGTCGCGGCGCCGATCAAGCGCGTCACGGGCGCCGACGCCGGCTCTCTGGTGCTGGTGGACGCGACTTCGGGCGCCGGCGGCCTGCCCGTCGACATCACCGAGACCGACGTCTACTACTTCGCCCCGCAGAAGTCCTTCGCCTCCGAAGGCGGCCTGTGGCTGGCGGCGTTCTCCCCGGCGGCCCTGGAGCGGGCGGCGCGCGTCCACGCCTCCGGCCGGCACATCCCGGAGTTCTTCTCGCTGCCGACCGCGATCGACAACTCGCTGAAGAACCAGACGTACAACACCCCGTCGCTGTCGACGCTCTTCCTGCTGAACCAGCAGCTGGAGTGGATCAACGGCCAGGGCGGCCTGGAGTGGGCGACCGCCCGTACCGCGGCCAGCGCCCGCACCCTGTACGGCTGGGCGGAGGCGTCGAAGTACGCGACGCCGTTCGTCGTGGACGCCGACAAGCGGTCCGCGGTCATCGGCACGATCGACTTCTCGGACGACATCGACGCGGCCGCCGTCGCCAAGGTGCTGCGCGCCAACGGCATCGTGGACACCGAGCCGTACCGCAAGCTCGGCCGCAACCAGCTGCGCGTCGCGATGTTCCCGGCGGTCGACCCGGCGGACGTGCAGGCGCTGACCACCTGCATCGACCACGTCATCGAGAACCTCTGACGTCACGGCGCCCGCCGTCCCCCGACAACACCGGGAGAGGGCGGGCGCCGCACGCGATACCTTCAAGACCTCGGCAATTCTTGGAGGAAGCGGCGTGAGCGTGCGAGTGACGGCGGCGCAGGACGGCACGGACCCCTTCGGCACGGCCCGGCTCCGGCGCGGGGTCATCGATTCCTGGGCGGCGGGCCCGTCCCGCTTCCGCGAGGACGCCAACGCCGAGGAGGACCTGGCCCTCGGCGGCTACCGCGACCGCCTCGTCGTCGAACTGGCCCAGAACGCCGCCGACGCGGCCGCCCGCGCGGGCGTGCCCGGCCGGCTGCGGCTGACCCTGCACGCCGGGAACGGCGAACCGCCCGTCCTCGCCGCCGCCAACACGGGCGCCCCGCTCGACGCGACCGGCGTCGAATCGCTGAGCACCCTGCGCGCCTCCGCCAAGCGGGAGTCCACCGCCTCCGGCGACACCGTCGGCCGCTTCGGCGTCGGCTTCGCCGCCGTCCTCGCCGTGTCCGACGAGCCCGCCGTCCTCGGCCGGCACGGCGGTGTCCGCTGGTCCCTGGCCGAGGCCCGCGAGCTGGCCCGGGAGGCCGCCGCCTTCAGCCCCGGCCTCGGCGACGAACTGCGCCGCCGCGACGGCCACGTGCCCCTGCTGCGCCTGCCGCTGCCCGCCGAGGGCACCGCGCCCGAGGGCTACGACACCGTCGTCGTCCTCCCGCTGCGCGACGCCGCCGCCGAGGACCTGGTGCAGCGGCTGCTGGCCGGCATCGACGACGCCCTGCTCCTCACCCTGCCCGGCCTGCACGAGATCACCGTCGACACCCCGGCCGGGGGCACCCGCACGCTGCGCCGCACCGCCGAGGGCCCGTACACCGTCATCGAGGACTCCCGCGACGCCGCCGGCACCCCCGCCGCCGCAGGCACCACCGGGCAGACCCGCCGCTGGCGCACCGTCCGCCACACCGGCCCCATCGAGCCCGCCCTGCTCGCCGACCGGCCGGTCGAGGAGCGGCTGCGGCCCTCCTGGACCGTGTCCTGGGCCGTACCCGTCGACCCCGCCGGCGCACCCGTACGCCCCGCCACCGCGCCCGTCTTCCACGCCCCGACCCCGACCGACGAACCCCTCGGCATCCCCGCCCTGCTCATCGCGACCCTGCCGCTGGACACCGCCCGCCGCCACCCCGCGCCCGGCCCGCTGACCGACTTCCTCGTGGAGCGCGCCGCCGACGCGTACGCCGAACTGCTGGGCGGCTGGGAGCCGGTGACCCCCGAACTGGTGGACCTCGTCCCCGGACCGCTCGGCAAGGGCCTGCTGGACGGGGCCCTGCGCTCCGCCGTCCTCCAGCGGCTCCCCCGCACCGCCTTCCTCGCCCCGGCCGCACCGGCCGCACCCGCCGAGGACTCCGCCGAGGCCGGGGAACGGGCCGCGCTGCGCCCCTTCGAGGCCGAGGTCGTCGAGGGCGCGGGCGCCGACACCGTACGGGTCCTCGCCGAGGTGCTGCCGACCCTGCTGCCCGCCGGGCTGGAGCGGCGCCCCGAACTGCGCACCCTCGGCGTGGGCCGGCTGCCGCTGGGCGACGCCATCGAGCGGATCGCCGGCATCGAGCGCACCCCCGCGTGGTGGCACCGGCTGTACGACAGCCTCGCCGGCGTCGACCCGGACCGGCTCTCCGGCCTGCCCGTGCCGCTCGCCGACGGCCGCACCACCATCGGCCCGCGCCACGTGCTGCTCCCCGAGGCGGACACCCCGAAGGACCTGGCCCGGCTGGGCCTGAAGGTGGCCCACCCCGACGCGGCGCACCCGCTGCTGGAGAAGCTGGGCGCCCTCCCGGCCACGCCCCGCGCGATCCTGACCACCCCGCAGGTACGGGCCGCGGTGGCCGCCTCCCTCGACGCCGGCGAGGTCTGGGACGAGGACGAGGCCGCCCTGGACGCCGACGAACTGGCCGAGGTGGTCCTCGGCCTGGTCCGCGACGCCGACCTGGCCCCCGGCGACGAGCCGTGGCTGGGCGCGCTCGCCCTGCCCGACGAGGACGGGGAACTCGCCCCGGCCGGCGAGCTGCTGCTGCCCGGCTCGCCGCTGGCCGCGGTCATCCGCGAGGACGAGGTGCCGTACGTCGACGCCGACCTCGCCGCCCGCTGGGGTGACCAGCCGCTCACCGCCTGCGGGGTGCTCGCCGGCTTCCAGCTGGTCCGCGCCACCGACGTGGTCCTCGACCCGGACGAGCTGGAACCCCGCGACGGCGACTTCGCCGAGCCCGACGACGTCGGCCTGCTCGATGCCGTCGACGTGTGGTGCGAGGACGTCCTCGACCAGCTCCCCGACACCCCGCTGCCGCCGGTCGCCACCGAGATCGTCGCCGTGCGCGACCTCGACCTCGTCGACGACGACTGCTGGCCGCAGGCCCTCGCCATGCTGGCGCAGCCGCCGCTGCGGGACGCCCTGACCCAGCCGATGCGGATCCTGCTGCCCGACGGCACCACCCGGTCGGTGCGCCCGTACACCGCCTGGTGGCTGCGCGGCCACCCGGTCCTCGACGGCCGCCGCCCGGCCGGGCTGCGCGCGGCGGGCACCGACCCGCTGCTCGCCGGCCTGTACACCTCGGCGGACGCCACCGGATTCCAGGACGAGCAGGTCCTGCGGGCCCTCGGCGTCCGCACCTCCGTGGCCGCCCTGCTCGACGAGCCCGGCGGCGCCGCCGAGCTGCTGGGCCGGCTCGCCGATCCCGAGCGGTCCGTCACCGACCGGCAGCTGCACGCCCTGTACGGGGCCCTGGCCGACCTGGAGCCCGAGCAGGTCACGCTGCCCGACGAGCTGCGCGCCGTGGCCGACGGGGAGCCGGTGGTCGTCGACGCCTCCGACGCGGTCATCGCCGACGCTCCGGACCTGCTGCCGCTGACGGCGGGCCTGCCGCTGCTGCCGGTGGCCCCGGCCCGGGCGGCCGACCTGGCGGACCTGCTCCAGGTGCGCCGGCTGTCGGAGACGGTCCCGGCGGAGGTGAGCACGCCGGGCGAGGAGCACGAGGTACCGGAGTCGGTACGGGTCCTGCTGGGCCCGGCGACCCCGCGGACGTACCTGGAGCACGAGGAGCTGGTGGCGGGCGGCGTCGAGCTCGACTGGCGGCTCACCCGGGACGGGGTGCTGCACGCCTCCACCCTGGAGGGCGTGGCGGCGGGCCTGGCCTGGTCGGCGGGCCAGTGGCCGCGCCGCTTCGAGGTCGCGGCCCTGCTGGAGGACCCGTCGCGCACGGCGGAACTCGCCCGGGACCGGTGGTTCGACTAGGGCCCGGCGATCGGGTCGGGTCGGAGCCGGGCCGCGGCCGGTCGGGGCCGGCGGGGACCGGTCGGGCCCCGGCCCCCGGTCACGCCGGGAAGCGGCGGTCCACCCAGCGGAAGGTGACCTCGATCAGGGCGGCCGCCACCACGGCGATGCCGACCGCGGTCCACGGCATCTGCGTGCCGACCAGCTTCAGCTGGAAGAAGTCCTGCAGCCAGGGGACGACCAGCACCAGCACGAAGGCCCCGCCCATCGACCCGACCAGGGCGATCCGCCACCACGAGTACGGGCGGGCGACGATCGCCAGGACCCACATGGAGGTCAGGAACAGGGTCATCGTCGCCGCACTCGTCTCGGCGTCCAGGGCCTCCGCGCCCGTGTAGTGGTGGCGGGCCACCAGGTACGTGACGAAGGTGGCCACCGCCGCGATCACCCCGCCCGGGATCGCGTACCGCATCACGCGTCGCACGAAGTGCGGTTTGGCGCGCTCCTTGTTCGGGGCGAGGGCCAGGAAGAACGCGGGGACGCCGATGGTGAGCGTCGACAGCAGGGTCAGGTGCCGCGGCAGGAAGGGGTACTCCACCTGCCAGCAGACCACCAGGATCGCCAGCAGCACCGAGTAGACGGTCTTGGTCAGGAAGAGGGTGGCGACGCGGGTGATGTTGCCGATGACCCGGCGGCCCTCGGCGACCACCGACGGCAGGGTGGCGAAGCTGTTGTTGAGCAGGACGATCTGGGCGACGGCCCGGGTGGCCTCGGAGCCCGAGCCCATGCTGACGCCGATGTCGGCGTCCTTCAGGGCGAGCACGTCGTTGACTCCGTCGCCGGTCATGGCGACCGTGTGGCCGCGGGACTGCAGCGCACCGACCATGTCCCGCTTCTGCTGCGGGGTGACCCGCCCGAAGACCGTGCTCCGGTCCAGCTCCTCGGCCATCGCGGCCGGCTCGGCGGGCAGCCGGCGCGCGTCGACGGTGTCCTGCGCGCCGGGCAGGCCCAGCTTGCCGGCAACCGCGCCGACCGACACCGCGTTGTCACCGGAGATCACCTTCGCGCGGACGCTCTGCTCCTCGAAGTAGCGCAGGGTCTCCGCGGCGTCGGCGCGCAGCCGCTGCTCCAGGACGACCAGGGCGGTCGGTCTGGCGCCGACGGCGACGGCGTCGTCGTCGAGCTCGCGGGCGGCCCGGGCGAGCAGCAGGACGCGCAGGCCCCGCTCGTTCAACGCGTTGACCTCGTCGAGGGCGGGGTCGCCGGTGGGCAGCAGGACGTCGGGGGCGCCGAGCAGCCAGGTGGAGCTCTCGCCGTCTCCTTCGCTGAAGCTCGCCCCGCTGTACTTGCGGGCCGAGGAGAACGGCAGCGACTCCGTGCACCGCCAGTCCGCGCTGTCCGGGTAGGCGTCGATGATCGCCTGGAGGCTGGCGTTGGGGCGCGGGTCGGACTCGCCGAGGGCGCCGAGGACGCTCCTGACGTACGTGGTCTCCGCGCCGCCGAGCGGGCGGAGCTCCGTGACGTCCATGCCGCCTTCGGTGAGGGTGCCGGTCTTGTCGAGGCACACCACGTCGACCCGGGCGAGGCCCTCGATGGCGGGCAGCTCCTGCACCAGGCACTGCTGGCGGCCGAGCCGGATGACGCCGATCGCGAAGGCCACCGAGGTCAGCAGGACCAGGCCCTCGGGGATCATCGGGACGATGCCGCCGACGGTCCGGGCGATGGAGTCCTTGAGGTTGGTGTCCTTGACGACCAGCTGGCTGACGATGAGGCCGATGGAGGTCGGGATCATCATCCAGGTGACGTACTTGAGGATGGTGGAGATGCCGGAACGCAGCTCGGAGTGGACCAGGGTGAAGCGGGTGGCCTCCTCGGCCAGCTGCGCGGCGTAGGCCTCGCGGCCGACCCTGGTGGCGGTGAAGGCGCCGCCGCCGGCGACGACGAAGGACCCGGACATGACGGGGTCGCCCGGCTTCTTGAGGACCGGGTCGGCCTCGCCGGTGAGCAGCGACTCGTCGATCTCCAGGCCGTCGGCCTCGCCGACGACCCCGTCGACGACGACCTTGTCGCCGGGTCCGAGCTCGATGACGTCGTCCAGGACGATCTCGGAGGTGGAGACCTCGGCGGTGCGTCCGTCGCGGCGGACGCTGGGTTTGGCCTCGCCGATCACCGCGAGGCCGTCGAGGGTCTTCTTGGCGCGGAGCTCCTGGATGATGCCGATGCCGGTGTTCGCCAGGATGACGTAGCCGAAGAGGCTGTCCTGGAACGGGGCGACGATCAGCATGACCACCCACAGGACGCCGATGATCGCGTTGAAGCGGGTGAAGACGTTCGCCCGGACGATGTCGACGGTGGAGCGGGACGAGCGGACGGGGACGTCGTTGACGGCTCCGCGCGCGACGCGCTCGGCCACCTCGGCGGTGGTGAGGCCGCCCGGCTTGAACGGGGGCGCGGGCGGGCCGGCCGGGGGTACCGGGGTCGTCCCGGCGCCCGGCTCGGGACCGTTCGAATCGATCTTCGCCCGCTGCGTCATGTTTTCGACGGTAAAGGCGGACCCTGTGGTTCACCCGCCGAGAAGGGTGAAGATCCGACGTCGGGATGAGGGAAATCGTCCTCTGGTCGGCCCGCCTCATCCGGCGAGCAGGCCGCCCCTATCCGGCGAGCGGCCGCCCTATCCGACGTGCGGCGCGGCCTCGGCCCGCTCGGCGGCCTCGGCGGCGTGCCGCCTGAGCGCGGCGTCGCGGCCGCGGACGTACCAGATGCCGATCAGGCCGAGGCCGCCGCCCGCGGCGCAGCACCAGACCCACCACAACAGGTCGCGGTCGGCGAACCACCCGTAGAAGGGCAGCTGGACGAGGAAGAGGACGAACCACACGATCGTGCCACCGGTGATGGTCGCGACGACCGGGCCCTCAAGGGGCTCGGGAGCCTCGTGCTTCGCAGTCCATTTCGCCATGCCCACAAGTCTAGGCGTCGGAATTCGGGGTCTACGCGCGGAGATGGACGGGCTTTCGTTCATGTGTTCATACTGAAACGGTTCCGGGCCAGGCCCTTTTTGATCGTTTGATCATACGAACACCACCCCCGCCACCGATGCCCCGCATTTCGAGGACCGCATGAGCACGTCGGCCCCCGCCCCGGCCTCCACGCCGGACGCGCAGCCCCAGGCCCCCGGCCCCCAGTCGGGCCTGGACCGCTTCTTCAAGATCACCGAGCGCGGCTCGACCGTCGCACGCGAGGTCCGCGGCGGTTTCGCCACCTTCTTCGCGATGGCCTACATCATCGTGCTGAACCCGATCATCCTGGGCAGCGCGAAGGACATGTACGGCCACCAGCTCGACGGCGGGCAGCTGGTCACCGCCACCGTCCTGACGGCCGCCTTCACCACCCTCCTCATGGGCGTCATCGGCAACGTCCCGATCGCCCTCGCGGCCGGCCTCGGCGTCAACACCGTCGTCGCCCTGCAGCTGGCCCCGCGCATGAGCTGGCCCGACGCCATGGGCATGGTGGTCCTGGCCGGCTTCGTGGTGATGCTGCTGGTCGCGACCGGCCTGCGCGAGCGGGTCATGAACGCCGTCCCGCTCGGCCTGCGCAAGGGCATCGCGATCGGCATCGGCCTGTTCATCATGCTGATCGGCCTGGTCGACTCGGGCTTCGTCACCCGCATCCCGGACGCGGCGCACACCACCGTGCCGCTCCAGCTCGGCACCGGCGGCCAGCTGCACGGCTGGCCCGTGCTGGTCTTCGCCGTCGGCGTGCTGCTGACCCTCGCGCTGCTGATCCGCAAGACGCCCGGCGCGATCCTGATCTCCATCGTGGCGATGACCGTGGTCGCCGCCGTCGTCCAGGCCGTACTGCAGCTGCCGGCCACCGGCTGGGGCCTGACCGTCCCGGAGTGGCCCGGCAACCCCGTGGCCGCCCCCGACTTCGGGCTCGTCGGCCAGGTCAGCCTGTTCGGCGGCTTCGGCAAGGTCGGCCTGCTCACCGGCTGCCTGTTCGTCTTCACCGTGCTGCTGTCCTGCTTCTTCGACGCGATGGGCACGATCCTCGGCGTCGGCGACGAGGCCAAGCTGATCGACGAGGACGGCACCTTCCCCGGCATCAACAAGGTCCTGCTCGTGGACGGCCTGGCCGTCGCCTCCGGCGGCGCGACCTCCTCCTCGGCCACCACCTGCTTCGTGGAGTCCACGGCCGGTGTCGGCGAGGGAGCCCGTACGGGCCTGGCCAACGTGGTGACGGGCGGCCTCTTCGCCGTGGCCCTGTTCCTCACCCCGATCGCCACGATGGTGCCGTCCCAGGCGGCCACGCCCGCCCTGGTGGCGGTCGGCTTCCTGATCCTCGCGGGCTCGGTGAAGGACATCGACTGGAGCGACTTCACCATCGCCGTCCCGGCCTTCCTGGCCATGGTGACCATGCCGTTCACCTACTCGATCACCAACGGCATCGGCATCGGCTTCATCAGCTTCAGCGTGCTGCGGCTGGCGACCGGCCGGGGCCGCGACGTACCGGTGGCCATGTACGTGGTCTCGGCGGTGTTCGTCTTCTACTACGCGATGCCCGCCCTCGGCCTCACGTGACCCCGTAGAACTTCTCCGTCTCGTCGACCGCTGCCTTGAAGCGCTCGTCGAAGTCATCGCGAATGAGCGTCCGGACGACATAGTCCTGGACGCTCATTCCGCGTTTGGCGGCGTGGATGCGGAGGCGGTCGAGCAGCTCCCCGTCTATGCGCATGCTGAGCACCTGTGTCCCCATGCGGACAGAGTCCTGGCACGGGACGTGGACGCGCGTCGCTTTTCCCGGCCCGCTCACCCGTATGAGTGAGGGGCGGATGACGCGTACGAGTGACGGACGCGCGACGCGGCCGCGACGCGGGGCGTGCCGTGGGGCGTGCCGTGGGGCGTGCCGTGGGGCGTGCCGGCAAACCCGGTGTTACTTAGCCAGGGTAATGAGTTATTCTAAAGACATGCTTGACCTCAACCATGGCGACGACGCCGCCGCCGTGAACGACCTGCGCTCCGCCGTCATGCGGCTGGGCCGACGCCTGAAGCACCAGCGCGTCGACGAATCGCTGAGCCCGACCGAGATGTCGGTCCTCGGCACCCTCGCCCGGTGCGGCCGGGCCACCCCGGGCGAACTCGCCCGCCGTGAGCACGTCCAACCGCCGTCGATGACCCGCATCGTCGCGCTGCTGGAGGCCAAGGGCCTGGTCAAGCTGGAACCGCACCCCGAGGACCGCCGCCAGAAGGTGGTCAGCCAGACGGAAGAGGCCGAGGCGATGCTCGAAGAGAGCCGCCGCAAGCGCAACGCCTTCCTGGCCGGGCTCGCGGCAGAGCTGACCGAGGACGAATGGGCCAAGCTGCGCGCAGCCGCGCCCGTCCTGGAGAAGCTCGCCCACCTGTAGGAACAACACCAGGAGGCGAACGCCTTTGAGTACGGGAAACGGAGCATCCTCCGCACCCGGCCATACACCCACCCCTACCACTCGCACCGCGAGTGACACGCGCACCGCGAGCCGGACACCGAGAACCTCACGGAACTCGATGTTCAGCTCGCTGAGGATCCGGAACTACCGGCTCTTCGCCACGGGACAGGCCGTCTCGAACACCGGCACCTGGATGCAGCGCATCGCCCAGGACTGGCTGGTCCTGTCCCTGACCGGCTCGGCCTCCGCCGTCGGCATCACCATCGCGCTGCAGTTCCTGCCGATGCTGGTCCTCGGCCTCTACGGGGGCGTCCTCGCGGACCGGCTGCCGAAGCGGCCGCTGCTGGTCACCACCCAGAGCCTGATGGGGCTGACAGGCGTCGCACTGGCCGTGCTCACCCTCGCCGGACACGTCCAGGTCTGGCACGTGTACCTGGCCGCGCTCCTGCTCGGCCTGATCACCGTCGTGGACAACCCCGCCCGGCAGACCTTCGTCTCCGAGATGGTCGGCCCCGCGCAGCTCGCCAACGCCGTCAGCCTGAACTCGGCGAACTTCCAGTCCGCGCGGCTGGTCGGCCCGGCGCTCGCCGGTGTGCTGATCACCGCCGTCGGCTCCGGCTGGGCCTTCCTGCTGAACGGGCTGTCCTTCGCCGCACCCGTCGCCGGGCTGCTGCTGATGCGGACGGCCGAACTGCACCCGGTCCGGCCGCAGCCGCGCGCCAAGGGCCAGCTGCGGGAGGGCCTGCGCTACGTCGCCGGGCGGCCCGAGCTGGTCTGGCCGATCGTGCTGGTCGGGTTCATCGGGACCTTCGGCTTCAACTTCCCGATCTGGCTGTCGGCCTTCGTCGGGGACGTCTTCCACGAGGGCGCGGGCACGTACGGGTTCCTCAACACCCTGCTCGCCGCCGGCTCCCTGGCCGGCGCCCTGCTGGCGGCACGGCGCGGGGCCTCGCGGCTGCGGCTGCTGGTCGCGGCGGCGGTGCTGTTCTCCGCGCTGGAGGTCGTGGCCGCGTTCGCGCCCGGCTTCTCGCTGTTCGCGGCGCTGCTCGTACCGATCGGGATGTTCGGGCTGACGGTCAACGTCACCGCCAACGCGAGCGTCCAGACCGCCACCGATCCCGAGATGCGGGGCCGGGTGATGGCCCTGTACATGATGGTGTTCACCGGCGGCACCCCGCTGGGCGCGCCGGTGGTCGGCTGGATCACCGACACGTACGGGCCGCGGGTCGGCATGGCCGCCGGTGGCGCCGTGTCGCTGGTCGCGGCCGCCGGTATCGCGGTGGTCCTGTCCCGGGTCGGCAACCTCCGGCTGAGCGTCAGCCGCCACGGGGTGACGTTCGTCCCGTCGCGGCCCGGCACCGTCCTGGTCAAGGCGGCGTAACCGCCGCCGCCCGACCAAGGCAGCCCCGCCGGGCCGCCGGAGGCCGGGCCCCGCCGCCCGCCGGGGTCGGGGCCGCGGCCCTCCGGCCCGCCCCGGGCGGGGCGCCCTGCCGGGCCCGCCCGCCGCCGAACGACCGCGGACCGTGCGTGGCCGCTCGCGCAGTTCCCCGCGCCCCTGGCCCCCCGGGCGGCCGGCCCTGCCCGCCAGCAGACGCCAAGGCCGCCGCAAAGGGGCCGTCCCCGCCGCTGCCCCCTCCACCCGGTGGACGGCTGAGCGCGCAGTTCCCCGCGCCCCTGAGCCGGATCCCCGGGGCGGCAGAGCACTGCAGCGCCAGGGCCCGGCCGGGCAGAGCCCCCAGGGGCACGAGGCACTGCGCGCCCGAGCACACCCACCCCGCACCCCGCAGGGGCGCGGGGAACTGCGCGAGCAACCCCACACAGCCCGCACCCACCCACCTGTGGCCAGGAACCCAGGGGCGCGGGGAACTGCGCGAGCAGGCGGGCGCGGCCCGCAGCCGCCCGGCGGTGGGCGGGAGCACAGGGGCGCGGGGAACTGCGCGAGCAGGCCGCCGGGTCAGGAGGGCGGGCGGCGGCGGAGCAGGCGCTTGGCCGCCAGGACCCCGAGCCCGCCCAGCAACAGGACCGCCGCACCCTTGGTCAGGCCACCACCCCCCTGCGGCTGCGGGGCCGCCGCGGCACCCGGCGGGGTCCCCGGGGCGGTCGGCCCCGGGGACCCGGCCGGACCGCCCGCCGCCGACTTCACCGGCACCGCCACCACCCGGCTCCCCTCCCCCTCCGCCCCGAACAGCAGCGCCGACCCGTCCGGCGCGTACGTCACCGACTCCGCCTGGCCCTGCCACGGCGCGTCCACCCGCTCTCCCTCGCCCTCCGGCCGCCCGTCCTTCCACGGGTAGGTCCGTGCGAAGAAGTAGCCCCGCAGCGTGAGCCGGTTCCCGTCCGGCGAGAACGCCCCGTCCGTCACCCACGGCACGTCCGCCACCCGCCGGAACACGTTCGTCCCCGACCCGGTCAGCCGTTCCGGGCCCTCGTACAGCCCGCCCTTGTCCTCGCTCTTGCTCGCGATGTACACCCGGCCCGTCACCGGATGCACCATCAGCGCCTCCGCGTTGCGCGGCCCGTCGGCGTACTGCACCGTGAACTGCTCCGCCTCCACCGTGGCGTCCGCCAGTTGCTTCGGCTCCGGGAAGCGGTAGATCCACACGTGGTCCCAGGTGCCGTTGCGGTTGTCGCCGATGTCGCCGACGTACACCTTCCCGTCCGGCCCCACCGAGATCGCCTCGACGTCGCGCGGCCTGCCGATGCCGGTCAGCGTCAGCCGCGCGACGGTCTTGCCCGTCGCCGAGTCGACCGCGTACACGTACGGGCCGTCGTCGCTGTCGTTGTGCGTCCAGTACACGCCGGGATGGCTCCGGCTCGCCGCCAGCCCGCTCGACTCCTTGATCCGCGGATCGGCGAGGGTGAACCCGGTCGGCGCGGGCGCGGGCGTCGGGGTGGGCGCGGCGGCCGCGCCGGACGGTGCCAGGGCGAGGACGACGGCGGCCGCGACACCGGCGGCGGAGCGGGCGAACGGCGGCGGCAGCGGGAGCGGCGGCGGCAGCGGCGACGGCAACGGGAGGCGCATGACCCCAGCCTGCCAAAGCCGCCCGCGTGTCCGGCATCACAGGGGCGCGCGGCGCGTGATCCGCGATGATGACCGGATGCGTTTCATGTTCGTCGGCGACTCCATGACCATCGGACGCGCCGGCGACTACACCTGGCGCTACCGCATGTGGCAGCACCTCAACGCCACCTTCGGCGGCCCCTACCGGATCGTCGGCCCCCGCTGCGAGGTGTACGACACCGCCGCCGACGCGCCGACCAGCCACGCGTACGCCGACCCCGGCTTCCCCGACCGCGCCCGCCGCCACCTCGCCGGCTGGGGCGAGGGCTGGCAGCACATGGCCCCCGTCATCGGCCCCGCCGTCGCCGCCGGCCGGGCCGACGTCCTGCTCGTCTCCCTCGGCCTCATCGACCTCGGCTTCTACACCGGCGCCGAGGAAACCGCCGCGAACATGCGCCGGTTCGTCGCCGAGGCGCGCGCCGCCCGCCCCGGCATACGGATGGTCCTGCTGCCGGTCATACCGAACAGCCGGGCCGACGAGGACGAGCTCTTCGCCGCCGAGGTCGCCCGGTTCAACGAGCTCCTCGCCAAGGCCGTCGCCGACCTGTCCACCGACGCCTCGCCGATCCTGCTGGGCGCGCGCCCGGACGCGTACGACATCCACCGCGACACCTACGACGGCACCCACCCCAACGCCTCCGGCGAACACCGCCTGGCCGGTGAGTTCGCGGCCGTCCTGCACCAGGCCTGGGGCATCGGCGGCCCCTACCGACACGCCGACGCGGCCTGACGGCCCGTAACACGCCCTACGCCCGGGGCCCTTGCCTGGAGTGCACTCCACCCAGTTGGCTGGTGCCCATGAAGTACACACAGCTCGGGCGCACCGGCCTCAAGGTCAGCCGACTTGTACTCGGCACGATGAACTTCGGCCCCCAGACCGGGGAGCCCGAGAGCCACGCCATCATGGACGCCGCGCACGACGCCGGCATCAACTTCTTCGACACCGCAAACGTGTACGGCTGGGGCGAGAACAAAGGCCGCACCGAGGAGATCCTCGGCACCTGGTTCGCGCAGGGCGACCGCCGCCGCGAGAAGACCGTCCTCGCCACCAAGGTCTACGCCAGCATGGCCCCCGAGGGCGCGCCGTGGCCCAACTACGACCGGCTGTCGGCGCTGAACATCCGGCGGGCCGTCGACGCCAGCCTCAAGCGGCTGAACACCGACTACATCGACGTCTACCAGTTCCACCACGTGGACCGGCAGACCCCCTTCGAGGAGATCTGGCAGGCCGTCGAGGTCCTCGTCCAGCAGGGCAAGATCCTCTACGCCGGCTCCTCGAACTTCCCCGGCTGGAAGATCGCCCAGGCCAACGAGACCGCCGCCCGGCACGGCCGGCTCGGCCTCGTCAGCGAGCAGTGCCTGTACAACCTGGCCGAGCGGCGCGCCGAGATGGAGGTCATCCCGGCGGCGCAGGAGTACGGCCTCGGGGTCATCCCGTGGTCCCCGCTGCACGGCGGACTGCTCGGCGGAGCCATCCGCAAGGCGGCCTCCTCCGGGCGGAGCGCCTCCGGACGGTCGGCGGACGCGCTGGCCAACACGGCCGTGCGGGCGCAGGTGCAGGCGTACGAGGACCTGCTGGACAAGCACGGGCTGGAGCCGGGCGAGACGGCCCTGGCATGGCTGCTGACCCGGCCCGGCGTCACGGGGCCGATCGTCGGCCCGCGGACGCCGGAGCAGCTCGCCTCCGCGGTGCGGGCGGTGGAGCTGGAGCTGTCGCAGGAGGTCCTGGACGGGCTCGACGAGGTGTTCCCGGGCCCGGGAACCTCCCCGGAGGCCTTCGCCTGGTAGCGGCCGCTGCAGGGCCTGTCGGGTCGCTGTCGGGGCCGGCTGCGGCTACTGCCCGACGGCGGCCGCCACGGCCACGACGACGAACATCAGCACGAGCACACCGGCCATCACACGGTTACGGGTCTTGGGATCCACCCGTCGAGCCTAACGCGACCGCCGCCGCTCCCCGTACGGAGGGGCGCGGTGGCGGGCGGTGGGTGGGGTGCATCGGCGTGGTCGGCCGGCGGTCCGGCCGGCCGGCCGGGTCAGTCGGCCCGGGTCAGTCGGCGGGGTCGGTCGGCGGGGCGCCGCCCAGGGCCCACGCGCCCACCACCTCGTAGCGGGGACGCTCCCCGGGCACGCCGCCCGCGGGCAGGTTGCTGCGGACCAGGCTCAGCTCGGTGACCTGCCAGGGGCTGCCCTCGAAGCCGGCGAGGGCGTCCAGGTAGGGGCGCATCGGGGTGCCGCCCTGGCCGCGGGCCAGGGTGAGGTGGGCGGTGTACCGGCGGTGCTCCTCCATCGGCACCCCCGCCCGGCGGGCCGCGGCGTCGGCCCGCTCGGCCAGCAGCCGCATCGTGTCCAGCCCGCCGGCGGCGCCGGTCCACAGGGTGCGGTTGCCGAAGTGGCCGATGCCGTGGAGGCGGAGCGGGAAGGGATCCGTGCGGTGGGCTGCGCGGGCCAGGCGGGCGCGGAGGTCCGGGAGCAGCTCGTCCCGGACCTCGCCCATGAAGGCGAGGGTGAAGTGCCAGCCCGGCTCCGAGGTCCAGCGGAGCCGGCGGTCCCGGACGGGGTCCACGGCCCGGCGGAGCTCTTCGAGGGCCGCGGGGGGAGGCAGGACGGCGGCGAATAGCCTCATGCCGCCGAGCCTAGGCGCTCCGCCGGGCCGCGACCCCTCCGGCGCGGTTCCCCGCGCCCCTGCGCAGCCGATCCCCGGCCGGGGCCACCGGCCAGGACCCCCGCCCGCCGCTCGCGCAGTTCCCCGCGCCCCTGGGCTCCCGCCCCTCGACGAGCAGGTACCGGTCGGCTGTGGCTGGGCGCGCAGTTCCCCGCGCCCCTGACGGGGCCTGCCCCTGGGCGAGTGAGTGCCGGTCGGGTGTGGCTGGGCGCGCAGTTCCCCGCGCCCCTGGGCGCTCGGCCGGGGTCAGGGGCGCGGGGAACTGCGAGAGGACCACGCACGGCCCGCAGCCGACTACGTGCTCGGCCACGGGCGGCGCCGCGGGTCAGGGTTCCGTGAGGGGGATCGGGGTCGGCTCCGGCTGCGGCTGCGGCTGCGGCGGGGACATCGTGGACAGGAGCTGGCGGGCCAGGCCCAGGCCCGCGCCCCCCATGGTCAGGGCCTTCGTGAACATCTCCGACATGCCCTCGGCCCCGTTCAGCAGGACCATGTGGTCCACGTTCTCGAACGCTCCGGCCCCCGCCCGGACGATCGCCGGCCAGTTCTCGGCCAGCTGCTGCGCGACGACCGCCTCCTGGTTCTCCGCCAGCGCGGCGGCCCGCGCCTTGATCCCCTCGGCCTCCGCGAGGCCCCTCGCCCGGGCCGACGCCGCCTCCGCGAGGCCCTTCGCCTCCGTGGCGGCGGCCTCCGCCTCACCGGTGACGCGGGTCGCCGTCGCCGCGGCCGTACCCCGCGCCTCGGTCGCCGCCGCGTCCGCCGTGGCGGCGGTCGTGACCCGCGTCGCCTCCGCGGCCGCCGCCAGCTCGGTCTCCCGCGCCAGCGCCTCGGCGGCGGAGATCCGGGCGTCGCGTTCCGCCTCGGCGCGGGTCCGGATCTCGTACGCCGCCGCGTCCGCCGGCTTGCGGACGTCGGCCTGGAGCTGCTGCTCGCGCCGGTACGCCTCCAGTTCCGCGACCCGCGTCTCCTGGACGACGACCTCCTGCCGGGCGGCCGCCTCGGACAGCGGTCCGGCCTGCCGGGCGGTGGCCGCGGCCTTGTCCCGTTCGGCCTGGTAGCCGGCCTGGAGGATCTCGCTGTCGCGGGTGGCTTCGGCCATCCTCGCGGACGCGGTCTGCTCGGCCTCGGTCGCGAGCCGGTTGGCCTCGGCCTGGGCGATGCGCGCGTCCCGCTGCACGGCGGCGGCGTGCGGCATGGCCAGGTTCTTGATGTAGCCGGTCGGGTCCTCGATCTCGTGGATCTGCAGCGAGTCGACGATCAGGCCGAGCTTCTCCATCTCCGTACCGCAGGCGGCCCGGGTCTGCCCGGTCAGCTTCTCCCGGTCGCGGATCATGTCCTCGACCGTCAACCCGCCGACGATGGCCCGCAGATGGCCGGCGAAGACGATGTGCACCCGCTCCGGCATGATCTTCTGCTGGTCCAGGAAGCGGCGCGCGGCGTTGGCGATCGACACCATGTCGTCGCCGATCTTGAAGATGACGACGCCCTTCACCCGCAGCGGGATGCCCTGGTGGGTGACGCAGTCCACCGACAGCTGGGTCTCGTTCAGGTCCAGCGACAGCTTCCGCACCGCCTGGACGCCCGGGACGACCAGCGTTCCGCGCCCGGTGACGATCCGGAACCCCATGCCGTCGCCCAGGCCCTCGGTCTTGTGCGCCGAACCGGAGATGACCAGCGCCTCGTTGGGTTCGGCCACCCGCCACATGAGCTTGAACAGGCCGATCAGGGCAAGGACCGCAGCGAGAACGATTCCCGCGATGACGCCGACGTCCATCGGCAACTCCCCCCTCCGCGCAGCGCCGTTCGGCACTGACGAGGGTGCGAGTGTGCGCCCGCTCCGGCGCCGCGCAGAAGACGTCTGCGCGGTGTTGTCGCCGTCTTGGTACGGAGTCACAAAGGGGCGCTGCCAGGTTTACCGGCGTCACCCTGTCGTGGGATCAGTTCCCGTACGCCGCCATCACGTACACGGTGCGCGGCGGCTGGTACTCGATGACCGTGACCACCGTCCCGACCGGCAGCCGGCGGGTCCCGGGCGCCGGGTACGCGAGGAAGTGCTCGGCGCCGCCCCGGATCCGCACGATGACCTCGCCCACCAGGCCCGGCCCGACGGTGCCGGTGACCCGGCCCTCGCGCCCGACCATGCCGCGCTCCCCGTCCCCGGCCGCGTTCCCCACGATGCCCCCCATGCGCCGAGGGTACGCCGTGCGGGCCGGTGGGCCGAGGGGCTGCGGTGCGCGCCCCGGGCGGGGGTTACGAGTGCCCGAGGTCCGCGGCGGGCAGGTCCGCCGACGGCACCGATCCGGTGTCGGGGGCGGGGCGCAGCGGGAACTCGTCCGCGGCCATCGAGTCGAGGACGGGCGGTGCGGGCCGCAGCGGCTTCGGCATGACCGCGGCCTCGGAGTGGCCGCCGCAGCCGTACGAGAGGGAGACCAGGTGGCCGTCGGCGGGGCCGAACTCGTTGGCGCAGATGCCGAAGGCCTGGCCGAGGGAGCCGCCGATCGCGACGAGGAAGCCGCAGGAGACGCAGGAGGCGGGTGCGGCCTGGGCCATCGGGGTCTTGGCGCCGTAGCCCTCGTCCCAGCGGTCGGCGGCGGTGTGCAGGCCGTAGCGGGACAGGACGCGGGCGCGCCGCATGCCGAGTTCCTCCGCGACGGCGGTGATCGAACCGCGGGCGGGGACGACGGCGCGGTCGGTGACGTCGGCGTCCTCGGCCTCGACCAGTTCGGCCATCTCGTGGGAGACGGCGGAGTTCGGCGGCGGGGCGTCCTCGCCGGAGTAGCCGGGCTCCAGCCGCAGGTCGTCGGCGTCGGTGGGCAGCAGGTCGCCGGGGCCGAGGTCGCCGGGGCGCAGCCGCTCGCTCCACGGCACCCACTCGGGGGCGAGGAGGGCGTCGGAGCCGGGCAGGAGCACCGTTTCGTCGAGGGTGACGTTCTTCGCGCGGGAGGCGCGGGTGACGGTGACGGCCCACCGCCAGCCCCGGTAGCCGGGGTCCTTGCACTCGAAGAAGTGCGTGACGACGCGGTCACCCTCCGCGATCAGGGCCACGTGCTCGCCCACGACTCCGGGCGCGGCAAGCTCCTCGGCCGCCCCGCGGGCGAGGTCCACCGCCTCGGCGCACAGGCGGTCGGGGGTACGGCTTCGCGTCGTCGCAGCACTCACAGGTCTCGTTCTCTCCTACGCCGTCTCACGAGTGCGCCGTCCGTACTGTCGTCCACAACGACCCGTCGGTCCTGTCCGTACGTGGCGCGAGCGGAGCGGACCTGAGGGCCGCGTCGACGTCCGCGCCCGATCGGCCTCGGGCACACCCACCTGCAATCCATTCTGCGGGATCGCGAAGAGGCGCGCGGCCAAGAGCAACCGCCGGTGGCGCGCTACGCACGCTACCTCCTTCGACGCCCGTGGCCCACATGCAAGGTCCGATTCGCGGACAACCCTGCGACGCGACCGTAACCGGAACGCGGTTCCGGGCTCCTTCCGGGGCCGGCCGGGCCGCGGCCGCGGAGCGCGCCGGGACGGGACCGCGGCAGGCGTGTGGGGCACTATGTCGAGTGTGGCACCCGCACGGTCGTCGCGTGACGGCTCGGGACCGGCCAAACGGGCCGGCCGGGCGGTGGGGCGTGCCCTGCACCTCCCCGTCACCGGTACGGCGCGCGGGATCCGACGGGCGACGCACGCGCACGGGGCGGGCGAGTCGGGCCTCGGCAAGCTGATCGAACTGCACGCCGTGAACGGCGCCGGCGATGTGATGATCACCGTGGCGCTGGCGTCCACGGTGTTCTTCTCGGTACCCACGGACGAGGCACGCGGCCGGGTCGCCCTCTACCTGGCCATCACGATGGCCCCGTTCGCCGTGCTGGCCCCGGTGATCGGGCCGCTGCTGGACCGGCTGCCGCACGGGCGGCGCGCGGCGATGGCCGCGGCGATGCTGGCGCGGGCGGTGCTCGCGCTGCTGATGTCGGGCGCGGTGGCCACGGGCAGCCTGGAGCTCTACCCGGAGGCGCTGGGCGTACTGGTGGCCTCGAAGGCGTACGGGGTGGTGCGCAGCGCGGTGGTGCCGCGGCTGCTGCCGCCGTCCTTCTCCCTGGTGAAGGCCAACTCGCGGGTGACGCTGGCGGGGCTGCTCGCGACGGGCGCGGCGGCACCGGTCGCGGCCGGGCTGAACACGGTCGGGCCGCAGTGGCCGCTGTACGGGGCCTGCCTGATCTTCCTGGGAGGTACGTTCGCGGCGTTCACGCTGCCGCACGAGGTGGACGACGCCAAGGGCGAGCGGCGGGCCCGGCTGTCCACGCACGAGCCGCACTCGAAGAAGCCGGGGCTGCGCACGGTCAGCCGGTCGGTGCTGTGCGGCCTGCTGGCCAACGCGGCGATGCGCGGCCTGTCCGGGTTCCTGATCTTCTTCCTGGCGTTCCTGCTGCGGGAGCACCCGCTGTCCGGGCAGAGCGCGGCGGTGTCGCTGGGCATCGTCGGCGTCTGCGCGGGGCTCGGGAACGCAAGCGGAACGGCGGTGGGCGCCTGGTTGAAGGCGCGCGCCCCGGAGGGCATCGTCGCGGCGGTGCTCGTGCTGACCCTCGGGGTCGCGGTCCTCTCGGCGGTGTTCTACAGCGGGGTGATGGTGGCGGTGCTGGGGACCACGGCCGGGTTCTGCCAGGCGCTGGCGAAGCTGTCGCTGGACGCGATGATCCAGCGGGACGTGCCGGAGGCGGTGCGGAACTCGGCGTTCGCCCGGTCCGAGACGCTGCTGCAGGTGGCGTGGGTGCTGGGCGGGGCGATCGGCATCGTGCTGCCGCTGAACGGGGTGCTGGGCATGGCGGTGGCCGCCGCGATCGTCGCCGCGGGCACCACCATGGCCGTACGCGGCCTGCTGTCGGCCCCCCGCCACCACTCGGGCTCCCCGCGGCCCCGCGTGGCCTGACCGGGGCGGTGGACGGGGCGGGGCGGTTGACCGGGCGGGGCGGTGGAGGGGCGGTGGAGGGGCCCTGGGACGGGCTTCGGGGGTGTCGGGCGGGCCTGGCCGGGTGGGCCCGCGGCGGCGCGCCGCAGGTCGGCGGGACCCCGTGCGGCGGGGGAGCGCACGGGCCCGATAGCCTTCGGCTCATGACCGCACCGCTTATCTCGGGTAAGGGCCGCCGCAGCGTCGCGGCCCTCGCTGCCGTGTCCGCCGGCCTCCTCGTCCTCTCCGCCTGCGACAAGCCGACCCCGCTGGCGACCGTGACGGTCGGCACCTCGTCGGTGTCCTCCGAAGCCGTCTGCCAGGACGGCGGGGAGCTGTCCATCGAAAAGGTCCAGGAGTGCCTGACCGAGGCGAAGGACGCCAAGTCCATCGAGTACGGCCGCGGTGACACCCTGCGGCTGGGCGTCGAACCCGAGGTCGTCGAGGACGGCAACCGCTGGCAGGCCGTCCTGGACGGGCAGCCCATCACCGAGCCGTCGTCCAACACCTACCGCAGCTTCCCGGGCGCCGACATCTTCGCCACCGGCGGCCAGGGCGAGGCCCCGTCCTCGAAGAAGCTGAACATCGTCCAGGTCAGCGAGGAAGGCAAGCCGCTCGCCGTCTGGGCCTTCAACATCAAGCTCAAGTAGCACCGCGCAGGCGACCGTGCGCGCGCTCATCGTGACCGCGGTGGCGGCGGAGGCCGACTCCGTCGCCACCGGACTCACGCCCCACCCGGATCCCGCCACGCCGGAGCCGCGCGCGCTCCCGGGCGGCTGGCTCCTGGCCCGCCGCGACCTGCCGGGCCTCGCCGCCGACGTGCTCGTCGCCGGTGTCGGTCCGGCCGCGGCCGCCGCCGCCACGGCCACCGCCCTCGCGCTGGCCGACTACGGCCTCGTCGTCTCCGCCGGCATCGGCGGGGGCTTCCAGCCCGCCGCACCGCCCGGCTCCCTCGTCGTCGCCGACGCGATCGTCGCCGCCGACCTCGGGGCCGAGACCCCGGACGGCTTCCAGGACGTGCAGGAGCTCGGCTTCGGCCGCAGCGCACACCTGCCGCCGGTCGAGCTCGCCGCCCGCGCCGCCGAGGCCACCGGGGCGCTGCTCGCGCCCGTGCTGACCGTCTCCACCGTCACCGGCAGCGCCGCCCGCGCCGCCGAACTCGCCGCCCGGCACCCGCTGGCCGGGGCCGAGGCCATGGAGGGCTTCGGGGTCGCCGAGGCGGCCGCGGCGCACGGCCTGCCCGTCCTGGAGATCCGCGCCGTGTCCAATGCCGTCGGGCCGCGGGACCGGGCCGCCTGGCGCATCGGCGACGCGCTGGCCGCCCTCACCGCGGGATTCCGCGCTCTGGGGCCCGTACTCGTCCACTGGGGAGAACGCCATGAGCACCGACCTGAGCACGGCCGCGCATCCTGACGGGGCGCACCCGCTCACGATCGCCTACTCGCCCTGCCCGAACGACACCTTCGTCTTCGACGCCTGGGCCCACGGACGGGTGCCCGGGGCTCCCGCCCTCGACGTCACCTTCGCCGACATCGACCTCACCAACGGCATGGCCGAGCGCGGCGAGCTGGACGTGCTGAAGGTGTCGTACGCCGTCCTGCCGTGGGTGCTCGGCGAGTACGCGCTGCTGCCGTGCGGCGGGGCGCTGGGGCGGGGCTGCGGGCCGCTGGTCCTGGCCCGGGAACCGGGGCTGGACCTGGCCGGGCGGACGGTCGCGGTGCCCAGCGAGCGGTCCACCGCCTACCTGCTGTTCCGGCTGTGGGCGGCCGACGTGCTGCCGGACGGCGTCGGCAAGGTGGTCGTGCTGCCGTTCCACGAGATCATGCCGGCGGTGCGGGACGGCCGGGTGGACGCCGGGCTCGTGATCCACGAGGCGCGGTTCACCTATCAGGAGTACGGGCTGCACTGCCTCGCCGACATGGGAGAGCACTGGGAGCACACCACCGGCCTGCCCATCCCGCTCGGCGCGATCATCGCCAAGCGGTCCCTGGGCGCCGAGACCCTGCGGGCGCTGGCCGAATCCGCCCGCACCTCGGTCCGCATGGCCTGGGACGACCCGGAGGCCTCCCGCCCGTACGTGCGCGCCCACGCGCAGGAGCTGGACCCGGCCGTCGCCGACCAGCACATCGGGCTGTACGTGAACGAGTTCACCGCCGACCTCGGTGACGACGGCTACGCGGCGGTGCGCGGGCTGCTCACGCGGGCGGCGGCGGAGGGGCTGGTCCCGGCCATCGCGCCGGACGCGCTGTCCTTCCCGTAACCGGGCCGCGAACGGCGGTGCCCCGCCACTCGGGAGAGCGGCGGGGCACCGTGGGACACGGGGGAACGTCAGACGTCGAGCTGGTCCGCGACCGCGCGCAGCAGGCCGGCGATCTTCGTGCCGTGGCCCTTGTCGGGGTAGCGGCCGCGCTCCAGCATCGGGGTGATGTTCTCCAGCAGCGTGGTCAGGTCCTGCACGATCGAAGCCAGCTCGTCGGGCTTGCGGCGCTGCGCGGCAGCCACGGAAGGAGCGGGGTCCAGCACCGTCACCGAAAGGGCCTGGTCCCCGCGCTGACCTGCGACGACACCGAATTCGACACGCTGGCCGGGCTTGAGCGCGTCGACCCCGGCCGGGAGTACCGACGAGTGGACGAAGACGTCACCGCCGTCGTCCCGGGAGAGAAAGCCGAAGCCCTTCTCACTGTTGAACCACTTGACCTTGCCGGTGGGCACGTCTGTCCTCTGTCCTTGCTCGTCGGGTCCGGTCGGCCGCCTCGGCGGCTCCGGATAACAGCGCAGCGGGCCATGGGTGACCCGCCGACTCCAGGCTAGTGGGCGATGGGCAGGTGACAAGACGATCCCCGGTCCTTCGCCGGCTCTTCTCGCTGTCGGCTGCTCAGGCCAGGGAACTACCCTGGTCGGGTGACTGTTACTCCTCACACCGACGAACCGCGGCCCGGCGACGGCCTCGTGCGGGCCGGTGGCATCGTCTTCGTCCTCGGCGCCGTGGCCACCCTCGCGACGATGGCCCCGCTGTTCCTCCACACCGAGCCGCTGCCGTCGTACGCATGGGCCGTGTGCATGCTGATGGGCGTCGGCTTCGCGATCTCCGCGGCCGGTGTGCTCCGCTCGGCGGCGGCCCAGCGCCGGGCCGCCCGCGCGGCGACGGCACCGTCGCAGGGGGCCTCGTCGCCGGCGGCCCCGTCGGAGCGCTGAGCGGCGGAGCGCCGAGCCCCGCTCAGCCCACCTGCGCCGCCACGGCCGCCCGCCCGTTGCCGACGTACTCCGCCAGCCAGTCCGGCAGCGTGGTGAGGTCCGGCAGCACCACGTCCGCGCCCGCCTCCCGCAGCTGCGGCTCCGGGCACGGGCCCGTGGGGACCGCGACCGACAGCGCGCCCGCGGTCCGGGCGCCGCGCACGTCGCCGACGTGGTCGCCGACGTACACCTGTGCCCCGTACGCCCGCAGCGCCTCCGCCTTGGCCTCGGCCCACAGCCAGCCGATCACCGCGTCGGCGCGGATGCCGAGGTGGTCAAGGTGGAGGCGGGCGTTCGGCTCGTGCTTGGCGGTGACGACGATCGCCCGGCCGCCGAGCGCCTGCACGGCCGCGACGGCCTCGCGGGCACCGGGCATCGGCAGCGTCGGCTCGATCGCGTACGCCGGGTACAGCTCCCGGTACCGGTCGGCCATGGCCTCGATCCGCGACTCCGGGAACCAGTGGGCGAGCTCCTGTTCGAGCGGCGGCCCGAGCCGGGTGACCGCCTCGTCGGCGTCGATGAACGTCCCCGTCTCGGCCGAAAGCGCCTGGTAGGCGGCACGGATGCCGGGGCGCGAGTCGATGAGCGTCATATCGAGGTCGAAGCCGACGGTCAGCGGGGCGGGCACGGAGGTCTCGGAGGTCATGCACCCCATTCTGCCGACCCGGCCCCGCCCGGAACTGAACCCCCCGCAACCCCACCCCGAACCCCGGGCGAACACCCCGCCCCGACCGGGAACGCGGGCCCCGCACGGCGACGGCCCCACCTGGCGCGAGGGGAGGCCGGGGCCGGGAGGGCGTCAGCGGCGGCGGGCGCGCCAGATCAGGTACGCGGCGGAGGCCAGGGCCGCGCCGCGGGCCAGCCAGGGCCACATGCCCTGGAAGACGCCGCCCAGCCCCTCGTCCGTCAGCGGCTCGCCCCAGCGCCCCTCCAGCCGGCCCCACAGCCAGACCACCGCCCCGGCGAACACCGCCCCCGGCAGCCCGAACACGACCGCCTTCCGCTCGGTCGGCCCGAGCACCCGGGACGCGTACGCCAGCACCCAGCCGCCGATCAGCAGCAGCCAGAAGCCGGTCACCACCCCGGCCACCAGGACGGCCGCGGCCAGGAGGAGGAGAGCGTGGGGCTTCGGACGCGGCGCCGCCGCCGGGGCCTTGGCCGGGGCCGCCTCCGGGGCCGCGGCGGCCTCCTTCTTCGCGCGCCGGCGCTCCCGCACGTAGCGGGCCAGGGTCTGCTTCGGCGCGGCCTCCCCGGCGGCCTCGGCGTCCTTGGTGTTCTTGGTGGCCCCGCCGGGCCGCTTCCCGTCCTCCGCCCCCGCTTCCGCTTCCTCGCGGCCCTCCGGGTGCGTCAACAGCTCCGGGATCTCGATCCCGCCCGTGAAGCCCTCCACCTGCGGCCCCCGCCCCTGCGCCGCACCGCCGTACGGGCTCGGGGTGACGCGCCACCAGTCGGGCTCGGCCCGGTCCGCCGCGGGCGCCCCCCGGCGCGGGGCCCGCTGGGCCGGGACCGCCCCCGCCTCCGCCCGGGACGCCCCGTCCTCGCCCGACGGCGCGCCGGCGCCGTCCAGGACGTCCTCCGGCGCGCCGATCCGCCGCAGGATGTGCCGGACCGCGTCCGGCGTCTCCGGCTCGTACTTGGCGCGCCGACGGTCGATCTCGTCCCGCAGCCCCGCCACCAGGCGCATCCGGTCACCGGACGGCATCTGCCGCTGCTGCGCCAAGTCCCCGACACGGCTCAGATATTCGTAGACGAGGTGGTCGCTCTCGATCCCCATGCCCGGCTCCTCCCGTACCGCCCCGTACCGCCCTTCCGAAAGGTAGCGCGTGCGGCCCGTGGAGCCGTCGAGGGCGCAGCGGATACCGTTGGCCGGATGGGGACCGGCCGACGCGACCAGGAGGCGACCGTGCCTGAGCCGAGCAGCGCCACAGCAAGCAGCAGCGCCCCGCGCTCCCTCGCCGAGGCGCTGCGCGCCCGCGACGACGCGGCGCTCGCAGCCCTGCTGCACGCCCGCCCGGACCTCCTCACCCCGGTGCCGGGCGACGTGACGCAGCTGGCGACGCGGGCCGGGACCCGCGCGTCGGTGGTGCGCGCCCTGGACCGGCTCGACCGGTTCGCGCTGCAGACCGCGGAGGCCCTGGCAGTGGCCCCGGACCCGTGCCCGTACGAGGTCCTGGAGTCGCTGCTGGCCGGCACCCACACCCCGGGCGACACCGGAGCCCCCGCACCCACGGACAACGGCACCCGCGCCGAGCTGCCCCGCGCCGTCGCCGCCCTGCGCGACCAGGCCCTGGTATGGGGCGACGACGACCGGCTGCGCCTGGTCCGCACCGCCCGCGAACTCCTCGCGCCCTCCGCCTCCCGCCCCTCGCCGACCGGCCTCGGGCCGACCGTCGCCGAGGCCACCGCCGGCATGTCCCCGACCCGGGTGCAGGAGATCGTCGCGGCGGTCGGGCTGCCCGCCACCCATGACCCGGTGTCGGCGGTAACGGCGCTGACCGGCCTGTTCACCGACCCGGCGCGGATGGCGGCCCTGCTGGCGGCGGCCCCGCCGGAGGCCCTGCAGGTGCTGGACCGGCTGGTGTGGGGGCCCCCGTACGGGGAGGTCACCCCGGACCCGGCGCCGCCGGTGCGCTGGCTGCGCGACCGCGGGCTGCTGCTGCCGGCGACGGCGCGGACGGTGGTGCTGCCGCGCGAGGTCGCCCTGTACCTGCGCGGCGGTCTGGCGCACCGCACCCCGGAGCCGCTCGCACCGCAGGTGACGGCGCAGCGCGAGCACCGTCCACAGCTTGTGGACGCCAACGCGGCCGGGCAGGCCCTGGCGGCCCTCGCCACCGTCGAGGAGCTGGTGAAGTCCTGGGAACACGCCGGCCCCCCGGTACTGCGCGCGGGCGGCCTGTCCGTACGCGACCTCAAGCGGACCGCGGCCACCCTGGACGCCGACGAGCCGACCGCCGCGTTCTGGGTCGAACTCGCCTACGCCGCCGGGCTGCTGGCCAGCGACGGCGAGGCCGACGAGCGGTACGCCCCCACCCCCGCCTTCGACGACTGGCTCGAACTCCCGCCCGCCGAGCGCTGGTCGACCCTCGCCACGGCCTGGCTGTCGGCCACCCGCACCGCCGGCACGGTCGGCGAACAGGACCCCAAGGGTCGCTCCCTCGCCGCCCTCGGACCCGGGCTCGACCGCTCCGGCGCCCCCGAGGTGCGCCGCCGGGTCCTCGACCTCCTCGCCGCCCTGCCCGAGGGCGGCGCCCCCGACCCGGAGGTCCTCCTCGAACGGCTCGCCTGGGAGCGGCCGGTCCGCGGCACCAGCGAACTGCGGGCCCGCCTCGCCCGGTTCACGCTCACCGAAGCCGAGGTGCTCGGCGTCACCGGCCGCGGCGCGCTCTCCACACCCGGCCGCGCCGTGCTGGAACACCGGGACCCGGCGCCACTGCTGGCCCCACTGCTGCCCGAACCGGTCGACCACGTGCTGCTCCAGGCCGACCTGACGGCGGTGGCGCCCGGGCCGCTGCGCCGGCCCCTCGGCGAGGTCCTGGCCGTGCTGGCCGAAGTGGAGTCCAAGGGCGGGGCGACGGTCTACCGGTTCACGCCCGGCTCGGTCCGGCGGGCCCTGGACGCCGGGCGAACCGCCTCCGACCTGCACGCCTTCCTTGTCGAGCACAGCATCACCCCGGTCCCGCAGCCGCTGACGTACCTGATCGACGACGTGGCCCGGCGCCACGGCCACCTGCGGGTGGGGGCCGCGTCCTCGTACGTGCGCTGCGACGACGACGGCATGCTGAACGAGATCCTGGCCGACAAGCGGTCCGCCGGGCTCGGCCTGCGGCGCCTCGCCCCGACCGTGCTGGCCGCGCAGGCCGACCCCACCGCCCTGCTCGACGGGCTGCGGGCGATGGGCTACGCCCCGGCCGCCGAGTCCCACACCGGCGACGTGCTCGTGGCCCGGGCCGATGCCCGCCGCACCCCGGCGCGCGCGAAGCCCGTACCGGTGCCGGAGGGGCCGCCGGTGCCGGACGAGACCCTGCTGGGGGCGGCCGTACGGGCCATCCGCGCGGGCGACCACGCGGCGACGGCGGTCCGCAAGGAGCCGGCGGGCGCGGCGGCGGGCGCGTGCGCGGACTCGGCCCCCGCGCCGGGCGAACTCCCGCGCACCAGCGCGGCGGAGACCCTGGCGACGGTGCAGGCGGCCGCGCTCACCGGATCGTCGGTGTGGATCGGCTACGTCAACGCGGAGGGCGCGGCGAGCCAGCGGGTCATCGCCCCGGTGCGGGTGGAGGGCGGCTTCGTCACCGGGTACGACCACACGGCCGACGAGGTGCGGACGTACGCCCTGCACCGCATCACCGGGGTCGCGGAACTGGAGGAGGAACACCTGTAGCCGGGGCCGGGCGCCGGGACGCGGGTCACGGTCGCGGTCGCGGTCGCGGCGGCCGGGGGAAAACCACTGGCCAACGCGCGTGCTTACGACGCAGGCTGATGCCATGTCCGACAGCACGCCCTCGCGGGCCCCGGAGGTACGGAAGGCGCAGACGGCGCCCCACCGGCAGGTCCGCGCCGCCCACACCGACACCACGGTCACCGTCTACCAGGCGTACGCGCCCCACCTCGGCCTCCCGGCGGCCCGCGACGGCCGGTTCCCGCCCGCCTGGAAGCGGGAGCGGATGACCTGGATCAAGCCGTCGTTCCTGTGGATGATGTACCGCTGCGGCTGGGCGACGAAGACCGACCAGGAGACCGTCCTGGCCGTCGAGATCACCCGCGCGGGCTTCGACGAGGCGCTGCGCCGCGCCTGCCTGTCGCACTACGAGCCCGGCCCGCACGCCGACCGCGAGACCTGGCAGCGGTCCCTGCGCGACTCCCCCGCGCGCGTCCAGTGGGACCCCGAGCGGGACCTGCACCTGAACCCGCTGCCGTACCGCTCGCTCCAACTGGGCCTGTCCGGGCCTGCGTCGCGGGCGTACGCGGACGAATGGACGGTCTCCATCCGCGATGTGACGCCGCTGGCCCGGGAGATCCACGCCCTGGTGCGGGCTGGCGACGATGCTGCGGCGCGGGCGCTCCTGCCTGCGGAAACGCCCTATCCGACGGGTCCGCTGACGCACCTCGGGGCGTAGCCGGACGGGCCGGAAAGCGGAGCCTCCCATACCTATTAGCACAGTTCAGAGGGGGTGGGGGATGTGCCCGGGGTACTGTTGCACAGCAGTGACACACGGGGGATGCGTCGCCCCTAGGCATTATGTGAAGATCAGTTGATCACAGCAGTGGCCGAGGGGAAGCGGGAGAAGCAGAGCAGACAGCAGCACCGGCCCGCGCTTGACACCCACCACCATCTGCACCAGCTGCATCGCCTTCTCCGACGGGCCCGGCATTCTGCCGCGCCCGTCACGCGCACTTCCCGTCGCCTTCCGCCGGCGCCCGTTCCACGCGGAGCGCCGGCCCGTCCGTTCCTTGGGGGGAATCCGCCATGTCCGCTCGCACCGCCGTCCGTCGCCCCGTCCGCGCCGCTGCCGCTGCCGCAGTGGTCGCCGCGGTCGCCGGCACCGCCCTCATGCCGCTGTCGGCGTTCGCCGCTCCGGCCGAGGACGGCGGCGACCTGAAGATCACGATGGGTGCCCCGGCGCCCAGCGGCCAGCTGAAGCCCGGCGGGACGCCGGGGACCTTCGAGCTGACGGTGACCAACCCCTCGGACAAGGTCCGCGCCTTCCACCCGTCGATCAGCGGTGTCCCCAAGGGGCCGAGCCCGCTCCAGCAGAACGACGTGACCTTCCAGGTCGAGGCGGTCGGCGACACCCCGGTGTCGGAGTCCGCCGTCCTCCAGAAGAACAGCCTCTGGCAGCGCGTGCTCCACCCGACCGGCAAGACCGGCGGCTTCGAGGTACCGGCGGGCGGCAAGCTGACCTGGAAGGTCACCGTCGGTCTCGGCGCGAGCTACCCGACCAACCTCGGCGACTTCGAGCTGCGCGCGTCGTCGACGTCCGACACCGAGCTGGCGAAGGACGGCGAGGCCTCCCTCACCTTCAAGAAGGACCCGGTGATCAAGGTGGGCGAGTTCAAGACCTGGATCGACGGCATCGGCGCCTGCGAGGGCAGCACGGCGCCCGACTGCCGCGAGCTGAACGTGAAGTACGTCGCCACCGGCGACGGCAAGTTCAACACCGCGCTGGGCTCCCGACTGGTGCTGGGCTCCCCGGAGCTCGACTCGGCCGACCTCCAGGTGCGGACGCAGGCCGACGGCAAGTGGCAGGACGCCAAGGCCGACTCCGGCAAGTTCACCCTGCCGGTCATCGCGAACGGCTTCGGCGCGGCCTCCGGCGAGCGCTCCACCCGCGTCCAGATCAAGCTCGGCCCGAAGTCGAAGCTGACGAAGGCCACCGCGTTCACCATGGCGACCGACGTCTTCCTCAACGAGGGCAACACCTACCCGTTCACCGGGATCCAGGGCGGGAAGATCGACCTCGCCCCGGCGCAGGGCACGTCGTCCCCGTCGCCGTCCCCGAGCACCTCCGCCTCCCCGTCGCCGTCCGCCTCCGCGTCGGCCTCGCCGTCGGCGTCCGCCTCGACGACCGTCGCTGCCGGGGGCACCACCACCGGCACCACGGGCTCCTCCGGCTCCCTCGCCAGCACCGGCGCCAACTCCAACACCGGCCTGTACTCCGCGCTGGCCGCGGCCCTGGTCACCGCCGGTGGCGCCGCGGTCTGGCTCGGCGCCCGCCGCCGCAAGGCCGCGGCCCAGGCCTGATCCGCACGGACACCCCGAAGGGGCCCCGCACGCCGTGGCGTGCCGGCCCCTTCGGCCGTACCGGACACCGCCCGGCCGTCTCCCCCACCGCTCAGCGGGCCGCGTACACCACCCGCCCCGGCTCGAACGGCCAGACCTCCGCGATCCAGCGGGAGACGGCCTCGTACAGCGGCCCGTCCAGCGCCGCCCGGTCAGCCCGCACCCAGGAGCTGACGTGCACCGGCCGCGGGCTGCCGCCCTCCTTCGCCGGGTAGACGTACACGCAGCCGATCACCTCGTCGCCGTCCAGGACGCTGTACGTGAACCCGGTCCGGGCCTCGAAGTCCCGCGCGTGCCGGGCCAGGTCCCGCCGGTTGTCCTCGGCGGACATCCCCGCCGGCGGCGGCCACCCCCGCCCCTCGAACCCCGGCGTGGCCCGCACGTGCTCGATGCTGCCGCCCCAGGCGGCCAGGTCCCGCTCGTTGTGCTGCTCCCCCAGCGGCTCCAGCCGGAACCCCTCCCCGACCAGCTCCAGGGGCACGTCGAAATCACCGGGCACGAACGCTTCTTGATCACTCATGTCCCGACCCTAGGCACCTGCTCGCCGCCTCCTGCCACCGAATTCCCGCCGGGCCGGGCAGCCGGCGGCCGGTGGAACCACCCCGGCCGCGCGGCGATGCGGCAGACTGGAGGTTTGGCCGTCCGCGCCCGGGCGGCCACCCGACGCCGGAAAGGGACGTGTGTGAACGGGCCCCTCATCGTCCAGAGCGACAAAACCCTCCTGCTGGAGGTCGACCACGAGCTCGCCGCGGCGGCGCGCCGTGCCATCGCGCCCTTCGCCGAGCTGGAGCGGGCGCCCGAGCACATCCACACCTACCGGATCACCCCGCTCGGCCTGTGGAACGCCCGGGCCGCCGGGCACGACGCCGAGCAGGTCGTCGACGCGCTCGTCGAGTACTCCCGCTACCCCGTCCCGCACGCCCTGCTCGTCGACGTCGCCGAGACCATGGCGCGCTACGGCCGCCTCACCCTCTCCAAGCACCCCGTGCACGGCCTGGTGCTGACGACCACCGACCGGCCCGTCCTGGAGGAGGTCCTGAAGTCCAAGCGGGTCGCCCCGCTCGTCGGCGCCCGCATCGACGCCGACACCGTGGCCGTGCACCCCTCCGAACGCGGCCAGATCAAGCAGACCCTCCTCAAGCTGGGCTGGCCCGCCGAGGACCTCGCCGGGTACGTGGACGGCGAGGCCCACCCCATCGAGCTGGAGGAGAACGGCTGGGCCCTGCGCCCCTACCAGCAGCAGGCGGTGGAGGGCTTCTGGCACGGCGGTTCGGGCGTGGTCGTGCTGCCCTGCGGCGCCGGCAAGACTCTGGTCGGCGCGGGCGCCATGGCCAAGGCCAAGGCGACCACGCTGATCCTGGTCACCAACACCGTCTCGGCCCGGCAGTGGAAGCACGAGCTGGTCCGGCGGACCTCGCTGACCGAGGACGAGATCGGCGAGTACTCCGGCACCCGCAAGGAGATCCGGCCCGTCACCATCGCCACCTACCAGGTCCTCACCACCAAGCGGAAGGGCGTCTACCCGCACCTGGAGCTGTTCGACTCCCGCGACTGGGGCCTGATCCTCTACGACGAGGTGCACCTGCTGCCCGCGCCGGTCTTCAAGTTCACCGCCGACCTGCAGGCCCGGCGGCGGCTCGGCCTGACCGCCACCCTGGTCCGCGAGGACGGCCGGGAGTCCGACGTGTTCTCGCTGATCGGGCCGAAGCGCTTCGACGCGCCGTGGAAGGAGATCGAGGCGCAGGGCTACATCGCCCCGGCGGACTGCGTCGAGGTCCGGGTGAACCTCACCGAGTCGGAGCGGCTCGCGTACGCGACCGCCGAGACGGAGGAGAAGTACCGCTTCTGTGCGACGACGGCCACCAAGCGGAAGGTGACCGAGGCCCTGGTGCGCAAGCACCGCGGCGAGCAGACCCTCGTCATCGGGCAGTACATCGACCAGCTCGACGAGCTCGGTGCGCACCTGGACGCGCCCGTCATCAAGGGCGAGACCTCCAACGCGCAGCGGGAGAAGCTCTTCGACGCCTTCCGCGAGGGCGAGATCAGCGTGCTGGTCGTGTCGAAGGTCGCGAACTTCTCCATCGACCTGCCCGAGGCGACCGTCGCCATCCAGGTGTCCGGCACCTTCGGCTCCCGCCAGGAGGAGGCCCAGCGCCTGGGCCGCGTGCTGCGGCCGAAGGCGGACGGCCACGAGGCCCGGTTCTACTCGGTCGTCGCGCGCGACACCATCGACCAGGACTTCGCCGCGCACCGGCAGCGGTTCCTGGCCGAACAGGGCTACGCCTACCGGATCATGGACGCCGACGAGCTGCTGGCCGGCGACTGACCCGGCGCCCGGACGGCCGGCGGCCGCACCGCCGGCCGGGCGGGCGGCCGCACACCGCCGCGCGCGGGCCCGCCCGTCCGGACGGGCCCGGCCGCCGGTCGTCCGGATACGGGCGCCGGACCCGGTACGGGCGCGGGCGCGCGGGTCGCCCGGAGCAGGAAGGCGAGCAGGGGGACGGCCCAGACCCACAGGTGCGGCCAGTACAGCAGCAGCGCCGGGCCCGCGCTGCCGAGCAGGCGGTCCCAGAACTCGGCGGATTCCTGCGGCAGCACCAGCAGCCCGAGCAGCCCGGTGCCGGTGAACGCGGCCAGCGCCGTCAGCCCCGCCCGGACCCGCCCGGTCAGCAGCAGGTACGGGACGAGCACCGCCGGAGCCAGGGTGATCCCGGCGGCCGTACCGAGCGCGAAGCCCTTGCCGAGGGCTGCCTCGCGGCGGCCCAGGTCCCACAGGACCAGGCAGGCGAGCCCCAGGTTGACCTGCCCGGGCAGCAGTCCCTGGAACAGCGGCTCCGCCCACAGCCCGACGATGGTGGCGGCCAGGACCGGGCCCGGCCGGGCCCGCAGCCCCGCGAGCCGGCAGGACAGCAGGACCAGCAGGGCGAGCAGGCCTGCGTTTCCGAGCACGAAGACGGCCTTGAGCACACCGGGCGGCAGCCACGCGGCCGGCGTGAACAGGATCGCAGCGAAGGGCGGGTAGACGGCGGGCGGGCGCCACTCGGTCCCCGGGATCCCGGCGACGGCGTCGCCGAGGGCATCGGCAACCGGAATGCGCAGGGCGATGCAGAGGGCACCCAGCGCGAGCAGCGAGCCCGTGGCCAGCACGCCGGCCAGGGGCGACGGCGAGCGGAGCGGAAGCAGGGGGTGCAGACGCCGGATCACGGGCGTGACCCTAATGGATCACCGGGCGGGGTCCACCGGTATCCGGCCAGCGGGGCGGCCTCGCGGGCCTGCCGGGCCGGGATGCCGGCCTGCGCCGAAACGGAACCGGCTCGGACGGCGGGCGCGGCAGCGGGGCCGGCCTCCGCCGTCCGGTCAGCGGCGTATGACGCCCGGGTCCTCGCCGTACTCGCCGTACTCGCCGAAGACGACGACGCTCACGGCCGCCGCGGCGAAGACCTTCACGGCGCGCAGGACGTTGCCGACGATGTGACGGTGGTGGTGTTCGGAAGTGGCAGTGGCGCCGCTCGGGCGGCCACCGTGGACCGGTGTGAAGGTTGCGGTGCTCATGTCTCCATGGTGCGTGCAGGACCCCCTCCGGCGCATCGCTCCCGGGGCGGAATCCCCGGGGCCCCCGCCTCCTCCTTGCGTCCCATGCCGTCCCCTAGGGCCCACTCCGAGGTCTGACACCTCCGGGTACGACACCCGGACGGTGCACGGCCCGCCCCGAACCTCCGGCCCGGGAAATCCGCTCGCGCCGCGCAGGGCCGCTGACTACAATCTCCGCTCTTGCCGCCTCCCGCCGCCGTATCGGGGAGAGCGCCCACCGGACGGAACCGGCGGGCACGCGTGGCCCGCCGGCCGCGCAACCGATCACGCAACCGACCCGCAGACCAGCCGCTGGAGGCAGTCCCGTGCCCGCGCACGCCCCCGAGCCCGCCGCCCCCGCCCCCGCCCCGGCCCCCGCGCAGGCAGCCGCGCACGCGCAGGCCCCCGCAGCGGCCACCGAGGCGAACCCCCTCGCCCGCGAGCAGGCCCACCTCGCCGCCTCCCGCGCCGCCCTGCGCGCCATGCGCGAGGACGTCGAGGCCCTCGACATCCGCGACGTCACCGCGAACTGGGTCAACGCGGTCGTCCTCCAGGCCCAGATCGACGACCGCATCAAGGCCCTCGCCGACCTCGCCCACACGCCCCTGTTCTTCGGCCGCCTCGACTACCAGCACGCCCCCGGCGCGGAACTCGCCGAGGGCGCCGAGGGCGAGCAGTTCTACATCGGCCGCCGCCACGTCCACGACGCCGACGGCGACCCCATGGTCATCGACTGGCGCGCCCCCGTCTCCCAGCCCTTCTACCGGGCCTCCAAGAAGGACCCGCAGGACGTCGCCCTGCGCCGCCGCTTCGGCTACACCGGCGGCGAGCTCACCGCCTACGAGGACGAGCACCTCTCCGACCCCGCCGAGGCGGCCGCCGTCAGCAAGCTGCTCCAGCAGGAGATCGAACGGCCGCGCGTCGGCCCGATGCGCGACATCGTCGCCACGATCCAGCCCGAGCAGGACGAGATCGTCCGCTCCGGCCTGTCCGGCTCCGTCTGCGTCCAGGGCGGCCCCGGCACCGGGAAGACCGCCGTCGGCCTGCACCGCGTCGCCTACCTGCTGTACGCGCACCGCGAGCGGCTCGCCCGCACCGGCACCCTCGTCATCGGCCCGAACCGTTCCTTCCTCCAGTACATCGAGCAGGTCCTGCCCGCGCTGGGCGAGCTGGAGGTCAAGCAGGCCACCGTGGAAGACCTGGTCACCCGCGACGGCCTGGAGGTCCGCGGCGCCGACGCCGCCGCCACCGCCGTCGTCAAGGGCGACGCCCGCATGGCCGAGGTGCTGCGCCGGGCGGTCCGCTCGCACGTCACCGAGCCCGCCGAACCCCTGATGGTGGTCCGCGGCTCGCGCCGGTGGCGGGTCCCCGCGTACGAGCTCCAGGAGATCGTGGCCGAGCTGCAGGCGCGGGACATGCGCTACGGCGCCGCCCACAACGCGCTGCCGCAGCGCGTCGCGCACGCCGTGCTCGTCCGGATGGAGCAGGCCGGCGAGGCCCCCGACGACCGGGTACAGGACGCGGTCGCACGCAACGCCGCCGTGAAGGCCCTGGTCAAATCCGTCTGGCCGGCCGTGGACCCCGCGAAGCTGGTGCTGCGGCTGCTGTCCGACGCGGAGTTCCTCGCCGCCCATGCGGACGGGATCCTGTCGGAGGAGGAGCAGCGGCTCCTGCTGTGGGCCAAGCCGGCGCGGAGCGTGAAGTCCGCGAAGTGGTCGCCCGCCGACCTGGTCCTGATCGACGAAGCCGCCGACCAGGTGGAGCGCACGCCCTCGCTGGGCCACGTCGTCCTCGACGAGGCCCAGGACCTGTCCCCCATGCAGTACCGGGCGGTCGGCCGCCGCTGCACCACCGGCTCCGCGACCGTCCTGGGCGACCTCGCGCAGGGCACCACGCCGTGGGCCACCCGCGACTGGGCCGAGGCCCTCGGCCACCTGGGCAAGCCGGAGGCGGCGCTGGAGGAGCTGACGGCGGGCTTCCGCGTGCCGCGCGAGGTGATCGCGTACGCCTCCCGGCTGCTGCCGTCGATCTCCCCGGGGCTGGCGGCCGTGTCGTCCGTCCGCGAGACACCGGGCTCGCTGGCCGTGACCCCGGTCCCGGAGGCCGCGGAACTGGCCACCGCGGTGGTGGAGGCCTGCCGGCGCTCGCTGGCACGGGAGGGCTCCATCGGCCTGATCGCCGCCGACGCCCGGATCCCGGAACTGGCCGGGGCCCTGGAGGCGGCCGGGCTGGCCTGGCTGTCACCGGGTGAGGAGACCACCGCCCGGACCCGCCTCACCCTGGTACCGGCGTCGCTCGCGAAGGGCCTGGAGTACGACTACGTCGTGCTGGACGAGCCCGCCGCGATCGTCGCGGGCGAACCGGACGAGCGGACCGGCCTGCGCCGCCTGTACGTGTGCCTCACCCGCGCCGTCTCCGGCCTGACCGCCCTCCACGCCACCCCACTGCCCCCGGCCCTGACCCTGGCCCCCTGACACCGGCACGTGCGGCGCGGCCCGGCACGTCCTCACCGCCGCGCCCTCAAGGCCGGGGCCGGCCGATCCAGCCCCGCCGGCGTGTGAGGCGCGGGTCCGGGCGGAGCCCGGTGCCCGGCGGAGCCGGGATCCCCGGGGCCGGTCGGTCAGGACAGGGCGGCACGCCACTCTGCGACGGCGGCCGCCGAGACCGGGCGGGCCCACCCCTGCGGCCGGGCCGCGCCCCCGATGTGGAAGCCGTCCACCCCGGCCCCGCGCAGCACCGGCAGGTGCTCCAGCGTCAGCCCCCCGCCGACCAGCAGCCGCGCCCCGTACCCCGGCTCGCCGCGCCGCGCCGCCTCGGCCAGCAGCACCGGCAGGCCCTCCTCGACGCCGGCCGCCGACCCGGCCGTCAGGTACGTGTCCAGCCCGGGCAGGTCCGCGAGCGCCTTGCGCAGCTGGTCGCGGTCGGCGGCCCGGTCGATGGCCCGGTGGAACGTCCACCGGCAGCCGGCCAGCTCGGCCGTGACCGCCTCGACGGCGGCCAGGTCCGGACCGCCGTCCGGGGCCAGGAATCCGAGGACGAACTCCTCGGCCCCCTCCGCCCGCAGGGCCCGCGCCTGCGCGGCGAGCCGGTCCAGGTCCTCGGCCGAGCCCGCCGAGAAGCCGTCCGCCGCCCGGAGCATCACGCGCAGGGGGATGTCGACCGCCGCCCTGATCGCGGCGAAGGTCTCCCGCGAGGGGGTGAGCCCGTCGGCGGCCATGTCGCTGACCAGTTCCAGTCGGTCCGCCCCACCGGCCCGGGCAGCGACCGCGTCCTCCACGTCGAGGGCGATCACCTCCAGGACTGCACGGTTGCTCATTGGGCCCACTCCTCGGGAAGACTGCTGATAGGAAAAATAGGTCTAGTCCAATATCCAGGGTACGGGCCGTTCCCACCCTTCACCAGCACCTTCACGCCACCCCACAATGTCCGCATGGACATGGACAGGGACACGCACCCGGGCAGGGACACGACCGCCGACACCGCCGCGGAGCCCCCCACGGCCGCCGCCCCCGCCACCGCCCGGCTGCGCGACCGCTGGCACGCCACCGCCGCCTCGGCCGGTGCCCCCGCCGACCGGGACCCCGCCCCCTACGCCGACCGCCTCCTCGCCGCCTGGGCGGAGCCTCAGCGCCGATACCACACCACCGCGCACCTGGCCGACGTACTCGAACGGATCGACGTCCTCGCCCCGCACGCCGCCGACCCCGCCGCCGTCGAGCTCGCCGCCTGGTTCCACGACGCCGTCTACCGTCCCGACCGCTCCGAGAACGAGGAGCGCAGCGCCGCCCTCGCCGAGCGCGCCCTGCACGAACTCGGCGTGCCCGGACCCCGCACCGCCGAGGTGGCCCGACTCGTCCGGCTCACCGTCACCCACGACCCCGCCCCCGGCGACACCAACGGCGAGGTGCTCTGCGACGCCGACCTCGCCGTCCTCGCCGGCGACCCCGGCGCGTACGCGGACTACGTCGCCGCCGTCCGCGAGGAGTACGGCTTCGTCCCCGAGGACGCCTTCCGCGCCGGCCGGGCCGCCGTCCTGCGCCAGCTCCTGGACCTGCCCCGGCTCTTCCGCACCCCGCACGGCACCGCGCAGTGGGAGGCCCGGGCCCGCCGCAACCTGGCCGCGGAACTCGCCGACCTGACAGGCCCGGTGCCCCCGCACGGGGAATGAGATCCACTTCGGCCGGGTTCGTGAAGGACATGCCCGAAGCCCCCACCCCCACCCCCACCGCCGCATCCGCACCCACACCCACACCCACAACCACCCGCATGCCGGTCGCCGTGTACGTCCTCGGCCTGTCCGTCTTCGCCCTCGGCACCAGCGAGTTCATGCTCTCGGGGCTCCTGCCGCCCATCGCCGAGGACATGGGCGTGACCATCCCGCAGGCCGGCCTGCTCATCTCCGCCTTCGCGATCGGCATGGTCGTCGGCGCGCCGCTGCTGGCCGTGGCCACCCTGCGGCTCCCCCGCCGCACCACCCTGATCTCGCTCATCGGCCTCTTCGGGCTCGGTCAGGTCGCGGGCGCACTCGCCCCCTCGTACGAGCTGCTCTTCGCCTCCCGCGTCGTCTCCGCCCTCGCCTGCGCCGGCTTCTGGGCGGTCGGCGCGGCCGTCGCCATCGCGATGGTCCGGCAGGACCAGCGGGCCCGCGCCATGGCCGTGATGATCGGCGGACTGTCCATCGCCAACGTCCTCGGCGTCCCGCTGGGCGCCTTCCTCGGCGAGCACCTGGGCTGGCGCTCCGCGTTCTGGGCGGTCGGCGGGGCCTCCGCGGTCGCCCTGGCCGGCATCCTCGCCCTGGTCCCGAGGATCCCGCTGCCCGCCGAACGGCCCGGCCTCCGGCGGGAGCTGCGCATCTACCGCGACCGCCAGGTGTGGCTGTCCATCGGCATCACGGCCCTGGCCGCCGGCGGCGTCTTCTGCGCCTTCAGCTACCTGTCCCCGCTGCTCACCGACGTCGCCGGCCTGGACTCCGGTTGGGTGCCGTGGGTGCTCGTCCTGTTCGGGCTGGGCGCCCTGGCCGGGACCACGGCCGGCGGACGCTACGCCGACGCGCACCTCTTCGGGGTGATGCTGTGGGGCGTCACCGCCTCGACCGCGTTCCTCGTCGCGCTGGCGCTGCTGGCCCCGGTGGCCGTGGCCGCCGTCACCCTGTCCTTCCTGATCGGCTTCTCGACCTTCTTCACCGCCCCCGCCCTCAACGCCCGCATGTTCAACGTCGCCGGCGCCGCCCCGACCCTGGCCGGTGCGACCACCACCGCCGCCTTCAACCTCGGCAACACGGGCGGCCCCTGGCTCGGCGGCACCGTCATCGACACCGGCCACGGCTTCGCCGCCACCGCCTGGGCGGGCGCCGCCATGACGGTCACCGCGATCGCCCTCACCCTGCTGGCCCTCCGCCTGGACCGCCGCACCCCACCCCGCCCCACCCGCGTCGTCGCCTCCTCGACCGCGCCCCGCCCGACCACCGCCCAGGCCCCCGCCGCAGGGGCAGCCGAACGCTCACCCACCGCGGGCTGACCGCCAGGGGTACGTGAACCACCGCCCGCCGGGCACATGACTGGCCGTCACCGTGGATCGGGAACTACGCCGGGCGGTGTTTCGGGCGGCGGAGGCCGGCCTTCACCAGGAGGCGGACGATCTCCTTGCTGCCGACCTCCACCGCGCCCGCCGCGACCGCGTCCGCGTACCGGGACTCGGGCAGGTCGTAGTGGTCGCCGTCGAAGGCCCTCGGCGGACAGCCGATCGAGGCCGCGAAGGCGTGCAGTTCCTCGTACGAGACGTCGCTGATCAGGTGCGACCACATGCGGCCGTGGCCCGGCCACGTCGGCGGGTCGATGTAGAGCGTCACCGGCCGCTCACAGGCTTCCGCCGAAGCCGCCCGGGCCGATGACCGGACCCAGGCCGCCCACCGCGGCGACCTTCACGCCCGCCTTGGCGCACACCCAGTGCGGGTCGGGCCCCAACTCCGGCTCCACGTCCAGCGCGTGCGGGTCGCCGTGCGAGCAGACCGGGCACAGCGGCCAGCGGCCGTACTTCTCCAGCAGCGCGTCCTGCACGTCCTGGGCCACGAGCCCGGCCAGGTAGTCGACGCCCTCGGGCCACTGTTCCACCCACCACCGGCGGTGCGTGACCGAGTCCTCGACGAGGGAGACGACATCGGCCTCGGCGACCTGGCCGGCGACGAGATCGGCGAGGACGAGGGCACGCGCGGCGTGCAACGCCTGCTCCAGGGGTGTTGCATGGTCCATGCGCCCATTGTGAACCCCGACCGGCCCGCTGGCGAAGACCCTCATTTGTTCTGGATTGTTTGGTTTTCCACTGGTTCAGGAGCCTTATGGCGTATTGACCCTGTTCCGGAGTCGAAAATACATTTCGGGGATGAGCGAGGCCGCGAAGTAGACCTTCAGCCCGGCCGCCGTGGCCGGCCGCACCGGGCAGCACCTCGTCGCCCACCGCCCGCCCGTCAGGAGAACGGCCTGTGACCGCCGACGCCGCCACCGACTCCGACCACCCCCGTACCGGGCTCCGTGCCCAGCTCGACGGGCTGACCACCGAGGCCTTCCGACCCGACCTCGCCGAGATCGACCGCCGGACCACCCTCGAGATCGCCCGCACCATGAACGCCGAGGACGCCGCCGTCCCGGCCGCCGTCGCCGCCCAGCTGCCCCGGATCGCCGCCGCGATCGACGCCATCGCCGCCCGCATGGCCCGCGGCGGCCGCCTGGTCTACGCCGGCGCCGGAACCGCCGGCCGGATCGGCGTCCTCGACGCCAGCGAGTGCCCGCCCACCTTCAACACCGCCCCCGGCCAGGTCGTCGGCCTGATCGCGGGCGGCCCCGCCGCCGTGCTCCGGTCCGTCGAGGGCGCCGAGGACTCCGCCGAGCTCGCCGCCGCCGACCTCACCGCCCTGGAGCTGACCAGGGACGACACCGTCATCGGCGTCTCCGCCTCCGGCCGCACCCCGTACGCGGTCGGCGCCGTCGACTTCGCCCGCGCCCGCGGCGCCCTCACCGTCGGCCTGTCCTGCAACCCCGGCTCCGCGCTCGCCGCGGCCGCCGAGCACGGCATCGAGGTCGTCGTCGGGCCGGAGCTGCTGACCGGCTCCACCCGGCTGAAGGCCGGCACCGCGCAGAAGCTCGTCCTGAACCTCATCTCGACCATCACGATGATCCGGCTCGGGAAGACGTACGGAAACCTCATGGTCGACCTGCGCGCCTCCAACGAGAAGCTGCGCGCCCGCTCCCGCCGCATCGTGGCCCTGGCCACCGGAGCCGGCGACGAGGAGATCGAGGCCGCGCTCACCGCCACCGGCGGCGAGGTGAAGGCCGCCATCCTCGTCATCCTCGGCGGCGTCGACGGCCCGGCCGCGGCCGGACTGCTGTCCGCCGCGCGCGGCCACCTCCGCGCGGCCCTCGCGGAGGCCGCCACCACCCGCCGCTGACCGCCCGCCGCTGAGCGTCTGCCGCCGCACGCTCGCCCTGCCGCTGAGCGTCTGCCGCCGACCGCCCGTCCCCGCCACCGCCGCCGTACCGCCCGCCCCCGACGAAGGCGACCGCCCATGCCCGAAGACAAGCACCGCGCCACAGCCGCCGCGATCCTGCCCCTGGTCGGCGGCCCGGACAACATCACCTCGATCGCGCACTGCATGACCCGCCTGCGCATCGGCCTGCGCGACCGCTCCCGCGTCGACGACGACGCCCTGAAGGCACTGCCCGCCGTCCTCGGCGTCGTCGAGGACGACACGTACCAGATCGTGCTCGGGCCGGGGGCCGTCGCCCGCATCACCCCGGAGTTCGAGGCGCTCGTGGCGCAGGCCCGCCGGGCCCGCCCGGCAACGGCCGCCGGGGCGGCGGCGGCAGGCAGCGCCGGGACCCCGGTGACCGCCGCGGAGCTCGCCGACCGGGGCGCCGCCCTCAAGCAGGCCCGGAAGGCCAAGAACAGCACCCCCGCCAAACTGGCCCTGCGCCGCATCGCGAACGTCTTCGTCCCGCTGATCCCGGCCCTCATCGGCTGCGGGATCATCGCCGGCCTGAACGGCCTGCTCACCAACACCGGCTGGCTGCCCGGCGCCGTCCCGGCGCTCGCCGCGATCGCGTCCGGCTTCATGTCCCTGATCGCCGTTTTCGTCGGCCACAACACGGCCAAGGAGTTCGGCGGCACGCCCGTCCTGGGCGGCGCCGTCGCCGCGATCATCGTCTTCCCCGGCGTCGCGAAGATCGACGCCTTCGGCCACCACCTCTCCCCCGGGCAGGGCGGCGTCCTCGGCGCCCTCGCCGCCGCCCTCCTCGCCGTCCAGATCGAGAAGTGGTGCCGCACCTGGGTCCCCGAAGCCCTCGACAACCTGGTCACCCCGACACTGACCGTCCTCATCGCCGGCCTGGTCGCCCTCTTCGGCCTGATGCTCGCCGCCGGGGAGGTCTCCGCCGGCATCGGCGCCTTCGCCACCTGGCTGCTGCGCACCGGCGGCTCCTTCGCCGGCCTCGTCCTGGGCGGCCTCTTCCTCCCGCTGGTCATGCTGGGCCTGCACCAGGCCCTGATCCCCATCCACACCACCCTCATCGAGCAGACCGGCTACACCGTCCTCCTCCCCATCCTCGCCATGGCCGGCGCGGGCCAGGTCGGCGCCGCCGTCGCCGTCTACTGCCGCCTCCCGCACAACCGCAGCCTGCGCACGACGATCAAGTCCGCGCTCCCGGCCGGCTTCCTCGGGGTCGGCGAACCACTGATCTACGGGGTCTCGCTGCCGCTCGGCCGGCCCTTCGTCACCGCCTGCGTCGGCGGAGCGGCCGGCGGGGCGTTCATCGGCCTGTTCAACCAACTCGGCGTCGCCTTCGGCTCCACCGCCATCGGACCGTCCGGGTGGGCCCTGTTCCCGCTGCTCGACGGCCGTTCCGGGATGGGCCTCACCATCGCCATCTACGCGGGCGGTCTGGCGGTCGGCTACCTGGTCGGGTTCCTGGCCACGTACTTCTTCGGCTTCACCCGACAGATGCTGACGGACCTGAACGCCGACCCGGGTGCAATTCCGGCCACGGCCCCGCCGGCCACGCAGCCGGCTATGGCGTAAATATGGATCCGGCGGTGAAACTGCCCCCATGCAGCTCCCCGCCGAAGCCGTCGCCGCCACCGCCGTCGTAGAAGTCGTGCGCCTCACCACCCGTCCCGAGCGCTACGGCGAACCCATGAGCGGCCCCGTCGTCACCCGCTGGACCGGCCGACAGGCCGCCGACTCCCTTGAGCTGATCTCGTCCATGCCTCCCGGCGACCCCCGCCTGTGCTTCGCGCCGGGCTGGGGCCTGCGGGCGTACGGCGCCACCCACGAGCCACTGTTCGAGCTGATCTTCTGCTTCAGCTGCCACCACGGCTGGCTGTGGGGCTCCGCCGTCCCCGAAGAGCTGGCCTTCGACACCATCTCCGGCAACACCGCAGAGGCGGACGCCCTGCTGGCCCACTTCCGCGACGCCGCCTGACCCCCACCCTCCCCTCCTCTCCTCTCCCCCACCTCCCCTCCTCTCCCCCACCTCCCCTCCTCTCCCCCACCTCCCCCTCGTCCCCCCACCCGCCGGGCCCGTCCGAACGACCAGTTCCGGGCCCGTACCTCCCCCTACTGCCCCGCCACTGCGCCCGGCAGCAGCCGCCCGCACGCTCGGGCGGAGCCGCCGTCGACCCCTCGACCGGGCGTCCGGTCGGCACGGCCGGACCATCGACTTTCAGCCAGCCGCGGACCGGCTTGTCAGCGAGCGTGAACCTGTGGGCGCGCGGGCGCCCGGCGTCGTCGAACACCCGGGACGCCGAGCCCCCCGGGGCGCCGGGCCCGCCCTGCCGCGCTAGCCGCGGGCCGCGGCCACGAAGGCGCGGATCAGGTCCGGGGACTTCACGCCGCGCTCCCGCTCCACACCGCTGGACACGTCCACGCCCCACGCCCCCGTGGTCTCCACGGCCTTGCGGACGTTGTCCGGGCTCAGGCCGCCGGCCAGCAGCCAGTGCCCGCGGGGGGCGGTGAACTCCGCGGCGGCCCAGTTCCACGGCTTGCCGGAGCCGGGGTCGGGGGCGTCGATCAGCAGGAGGTCCTCTCCGTACTCCCCGCACCGCTCCACCCGCCGCGCGGTGGCCCGCAGCAGGGTGCGGCCCTCGGCGCGCAGGGCCTCGTAGAACTCCGGGCCCTCGTCGCCGTGCAGCTGCACGCCCCGGACCCCGCTCTCCTGGGTGAGCCGCCGGACCTCCTCCACCGACTGGCCGCGGAACACGCCGACCGTGAGCACCCCGTCCGGGACCCGCGCGGCCAGCTCCCGGGCCTCGGCGGCGCCGATCGTACGGGGGCTGCCCGCGGCGAAGACGAAGCCGACGGCATCGGCGCCGGCGGCCACGGCCACGTCGACGTCGTGCGCGGTCTTCAGACCGCAGATCTTCACGAAGAGGTCGCTCATGCCCCCAGTGAAACAAATCGCGGCGCCCCGACCCGGGCGGTCCCGAAGACCGGGCGCCATGACCGCCACCGCACGGTCCGGAGCGCCGCCCCCCGCAAGGGTGGCGCTCCGCCCGTATCCGGGCACGGGGGCCGCTGCACCCCCAGCCTGGGCAGGGCACGCACACCCGGCCCGGCAAAGGACGACGGTGATGACCATGGCCGAGCGGGACGCCACCCCGGGGGGCTCGTCGCAGCCGGTGTTCGAGGACGTTCTGCGCACCGTCGAGGAGAGGGACACGCCGGACGGCTTCAAGGCCGAGCTCATCCGCGGGAAGATCATCGTGCCGCCGTGGCCCGAACTGCGTTCCGCGCGCTGTCTGCGTGCCATGCGCAGACAGCTCGAAGCCCACGCCCCGGACGGCCACGTCGCGGACGCCGCTCCGATCCTGTTCCGGTTCCCGTCGGCCGGCCGCGCCTACGGGCCCTCCCTCTTCGTGGCCGACGGGACGGCCTTCGCAGCCGAGGGCCGCAGCGCGGACGGGGCCGCCCTCTCCCTGGTCGCGGAGTTCACCTCCGTGTCGACCCGGGACGCGGACTGGCAGGAGAAGCTGGAGGTCTACGGCCGCCTGGTCGTGGACGTGCAGGGCGCGGAGTCCACCTGCTTCTCCGGCCCCTCGCCGCACGGCTACCGCGCCCGGCGGACGGTGTCCTTCGGCGAGCCCCTGGACCTCCCGGAGCCGTTCGGGTTCGCGCTCGACACCGCCGGTTTCGCGTCCGGGGCGTGAAACGCCCGAGGGCGGGGGGGGGGGGGGGGGGGGGGGGGGGGGGGGGGGGGGGGGGGGGGGAGGGGGGGGGGGGGGGGGGGGGGGGGGGAGGGGGGTGGCGGCGTGTTTTA